>JALXAF010000110.1:0-23005 GCA_026992375.1 Anaerolineae bacterium | reverse complement strand
GTGACGGGGGTCGCTGGCTTCGCCTGAAACTCCGGGCTGACGTAGAGCACCCGGAGGTCTTCGATGACGGCCTTGGCGAAGAGATCGCCGTCGGCATCGGGCAGGGTGGCGACCACGCCCACGCGGGCGCCGGGCCGCAGCAGGCCCGCCAGACCCCGGCCCCGCTTCACCCGCACGGCCACGGCCCGCTCATCCGGCTCCAAACTCACGCCCGGTCCCAGGTGCTTGGGGCTGATGGGCTCGTCCTGGAAGCGGGCCACGGCCAGGGTCTGGCCGACCAGCTCAGCGGGGTCTCCTACTGCGGCAGGTGGAGCCTGGTCCGCGGGCAGGGTGCGCAGGGTCAGGTCTGCGGGCGTGAGCGCGGCGCCAGCGCCCAGGTCGCGGGCCGCGACGACGATGTCGACGGTGGGCTCCGGCTCGGGCCAGAGGGCCAGGAGGATGAGGCCGAAGGTGAGCAGGCCGAGGAGGAGGGGGAGGAGAAGGGATTTTCGTTTGGACATGGGCGAGGGAGAATGGGGATTGGGATCAGGATTGTGGTGGGAGAGATTGAGAGATTCGTTGAGATTCATCGAGATTCAATCTCCTAATCTCCACGAATCTCCTGTCCTGATGTGAGACAGCAATCTGGCTGTCACAGGCGACAACAACAGGGTGCCAACAAAAAAGACACCACGACTGGCGTGGCGTCCTTTGCATGAGCGTCGAAATCAACGCGTTCTATGGGCTATTGTGGCGGATGGTCGGGCCTTGGGCAATGGCGAGGTTGGATGTGTTGACTCACTAAAAGGTACTTGTAATACGCCAAGACATCGTTCCGCTTCTAATGGTTCGAAAACGTCAATACATCGTTCCATAACTTGAGAAAATGATGGATGAGACGCTCCTCCAAAACTGCCAGGTTTCGAGCAAAAATCAGGTCGAATCCGGTTAAAACATGCTGATTGCTGGTCGATGTTTCTGAACGATGTCTTGACGGTTGCATCGTCTGTTAAGCAAGGCAAATTCCGGAATGATGTTTTGTCGTACGACAGGTACTTTCTAATTGAAGACATTTTATGTGTCGTCTACGTTTGCTTTATCGTCAACTTTCATCCAATCATCGCATGGTTCGTTGTTTTTGCGGGAAAGACCTTTGTAACTCCAAATTGAGGAACGGAAAAGGTGCTAGACCTCCACTGAGCGTGAATCGAGCCTTGATCGATTGAACTACAACCTCTTCTACAATCTGCAAGCATCAGCCGTTCCTCCAACGATCATCAGGGATGGCGTGGCGCTCTGCCGGTGTTGACATTACTGCGGTATTGTGGTACTATAACTATACCAGATCGTTTTGCCATACACTTTCTCTCGCTGACACTCACCAAGGCGGGTGAAAAAATGATACATTCATCTGAAATAGCGCCCGATTTTCCAGACGTAAGCAAATCGTTGGCGCTGTATGACCGGGCCGGGCAGCTCATACCAGGGTGGACGCAATTGATCAGTCGCCGCGCCGATCAATTCGCCCGAGGCGTGAGTCCTATCTACGCCCAACGGGCCAAGGGATCGCGGTTTGTGGATGTGGATGGGAATGAGTTTATCGATTGGGTGAACGCGGTGGGCGCGATTATCTTGGGCCATGCCGATGAGGTGGTGGATAGCGCTGTCAAGGCCCAAATCGATGCAGGCAGCATCTTTACGCTGAGCAGCCCGGTGGAGATCGAGCTGGCCGAGAAGCTTATCGACACTATCCCCAGCGCCGAGATGGTGCGCTACACCAAGGGAGGCGGCGAGGCCTGCGCCATGGCGATCCGCATTGCCCGTGGAACCAGCGCCGCGATAAAGTGCTGATCTGCGGCTATCATGGCTGGCACGATTGGTATCAAGCCGCCAATTACGGAGCCGATCCCAACAGCGGAGAATTTCCCTTCGCGGGCATCGAACCCATCGGCGTGCCAAATGTCCTGGATGGCACCGTCATCCCCTTTTCCTACGGAGATCTGGCCATGCTCAGGCGATTGCTGGAGGAAAATCGGGGCGAGGTGGCCGCGATCATGATGGAGCCCGCTCGTTCCGAGATGCCGCCGCCCGGTTATCTGC
This sequence comes from Anaerolineae bacterium, assembly GCA_026992375.1. Classification (GTDB taxonomy): domain Bacteria; phylum Chloroflexota; class Anaerolineae; order J102; family J102; genus M2005. The sequence goes on along the minus strand of JALXAF010000110.1, from coordinate 20,926 downwards.
AAGGCGTTCGCTCCCTGGCCGATGAGTTCGATGTCATTTTGATATTCGACGAGGTTTCCAGCGGCTGGCGACTGGCGGTGGGCGGCGTTCAGGAGGCGGTGGGCGTCACGCCCGATATGACGGTCGTGGCGAAGGCCATGTCCAACGGCTATCCCATGGGCGCAGTGGTGGGATCCCGCGAGGTGATGTCCCCCGCCGCGCGGATGTTCATTTCCAGCTCCTATTGGAGCGACAACCTGGGGCTGGTCGCGTCATTGACCACCATCCGGGAGTTGAAACGCCGTGATTCCGAGACCCGTTTCGCGGAGATCGGCGAGGCCTTGCGCACCGCCTTGAATCAGGCGTTTGCGGCGGCGGGTCTGCCCGGCGCTTGCCTGGGCCTGCATGTCAACCCTTATGTCCGCATCGAACTTGCAGACGAGTCGCAGCGGCGCAAGGTGAACACCCTTTTCGTGCAGGAGATGGCCCGTCGCCATATTCACATGCTGCCCTCCATCCGCACCACTCTCGTCCACACCCCGCAGGATATCGAAGAGACGGCTCAGGCGGCTTACGAGGCGTTTCAGGTCATTCGCGCAGGGCTGGAAACCGGGCGTCTCGACGATCTGCTGGTCGTCGATCCAAAACGAGAGCCTTTCCGGCGATTGGTTCGCTGATCTGGTAGGCAATTGAATGATCTTTCTTTCACCCTCGCTCAAACCCATCGAGGCATTATGCACAAAAGTCGCGTGCTTCAAAAATTGCGTAACGGGAAAGTCACCTTGATGACAAGTAACACGAGTTATCCATCAACGGGCATTGTGGAGATGATTGGTCTGCTCGATTTCGACGCCGTCTGGCTCGACATGGAGCATCAGAATTACAGCTATGAACAGATATTCAATCTCGCCCTGGCTTGCCGGGCCACCGGGATTGACGGTATGGTTCGCATTCGCAAAGGCGCCTACTGGTCCTACTCGCGGGCATTCGAGGCGGGCGCGACCGGCATCATGGTTCCCCATTGCCTGAATGGCGAAGAGGCCCGGGATATCGTGCGTTTTTCTCGATTTGCGCCTATGGGCATGAGAGGCATGGATGGCATCGAACCGGCCGCGGATTATGGGCTGGCTCCTATGGCCGAATACATGGCTCACGCCAATCGGGAAACATTTATCGCTGTACAGATCGAGGATGCAGAGGCAGTCAGGAATGTCGATGACATCGCCGCAGTGGAAGGCATCGATATTCTATTCGTGGGGCCGGCCGATTTGAGCCAGAGCCTGGGCGCGCCACTGCAATTCGATCACCAACTCATGCGAGACGCCATCAACCAAGTGGCCAATGCCGCGGCAAAACATGGCAAGTGGTGGGGCATTCCGGTGAGCGATCCGGAGCAGGGCGCAGCCTATTATGAGATGGGCGCCCGTTTTCTGGCTTCTGGCTCTGCTATCACCCTGCTTCGCGACGGTTTCAAAAAATTGCGAAACGATTTCGAAGATATCCTGAGCAGGTGAGACGATGCACAGCGAACAACGTCAACGCACCCGGGACCTTTTGCGCTCGCGAGGCGTCAACCGGGCGCTCTTCGCCCATCCGCATTCCATCACCTGGCTGACAGGCTTCGCCCCGGGCATCCAGTTGGGCCCAAACCTCTTCGCTGGCGGGCCGCCGCTTGTTTGGTGCGAAGACGGTCATTTTACGCTCATTCTGATGGAAGGAATGATTGATGTGTCGGGCGGGCTGGCCGATGAGCCCGATTGCGAGATCGTCACGTATCCCGGATACACCTACCAGGGGCCGATTGACGGGCCTGCCGGTCTGCGCGCCGCCTTGCAGAACGTGACTGGTCGCCCTACGGGCTCCGGCCCGCTCGGCGTCGAGCTGAACAGCCTGCCCCTGGCGCTGGGGATCATGCTCCGACAGGCGGGGTGGGAGGCGATGCAGGCCATCGATGGTTGGCTCGGCGTCCTGCGCATGGTCAAAACGCCCGAGGAGTTGACTAAGCTGCGGGCCAATTTTGCGCTGACCGACATCGGGCATGCGGCCGCGCGGAGAGCTGTGCAACCGGGACAGCGCGAGATCGATATCTGGACAGAAATACACAGCGCCGTGGAGCGGGCCGCGGGCCATCGCGTGCCGTTGGGGAATGATTGCGTGGTCGGCTCTCGCCAGACCAATATCGGCGGCTGGCCTGAGGATCGCATTCTGGAAGAGCATGACGCCATCATTATCGATCTGAGCACGGTGGATTTGGGCTACTGGAGCGACAGTTGCGCCACCTATTACGCGACGTCGCCCACGCCCGCCCAGCAGCGAGCGCATCAGACAGTCCTGGATGCGTTGGACGCGGCCATTGCCATGGTGCGGCCTGGCGTGCGAGCTTGTGACATCGACCGCGCGACCCGCGAAATGATCATCAGCACCGGATACCCCGACTATCCGCATCACACCGGGCATGGCGTGGGCGTCAGCGGACACGAAGCGCCGCGCATCACGCCCTACAACGAGCAAGCCTTGGAACCGGGCATGGTCATCATGCTGGAGCCGGGCATCTATCTGCCGGGCGAGTTTGGCGTTCGGCTGGAAGACGCTCTCCTGGTGACCACAGATGGCGCGACGAGCCTCACCTCGCATGAGAAACGCTACCTTCCATCCCTTTAATTGCCAACCATGAAGGCATTCATGCGTGAAATCCGCTTTTCGCCCCGTACAAACATCGGTGCCGCATGTACCGCACCCCTAATTTGGCGTGAAGTGTGGAAAAAGGTCTTGACAAGCAGTTATCGCTGTGGTATAGTGGTACTATAATAGTACCAGATAGATAAATTTTATTTTCTCTCCGAACACTCATCTTTTTATTGAAAGGCTATGGGAAGTATTTCACTCAAACCACTGGCTCGTGACACCTTGACCACCCAGGCGGCTGACACCATTCGTCGTTACATCCTGTTGGAGGAACTCGAACCTGGGTATCAATTGCCCAGCGAGCGGGAACTAAGCGGCATTCTCTCGGTCAGTCGCAATATTGTACGCGAGGCGCTCAGCATCCTGATGGCGGAGGGGCTGATCATCAAAAAGCCGGGACGGGGCATCTTTGTGGCGGACTTCGATCGTTCGAAGCTATCGCTAGTGGCTGAGGGATCACTTAATTATGAGAACAATGATCTAAAAACGTTGTCCGAGGCCCGCAACGCCATCGAGATCGGCTCCGCCAACCTGATGGTGGAACGGATTACGCCGGAGCAAATCGCTGAACTCAGGCGGATCAATCAAACCCTGGCGGACAATTTACGAAACGGTCGTAACGCCAATAAAGAAGACGTGGCTTTCCACACGGTGCTTTTTCAAGCCACCAAAAATCAGATCATTATCGATTTATTGCCATTGCTCGAAGAGATGTTCCGCTTATTGGTGATATCAAATCCCAAGGTCATGGCGCATAATCCCGAACGCATCATATTCGAGCATCAAAGCATCATCGAGGGCTTGGAACAGCGGGATGTAGAAGCGGTGCGAAAAGCATTGACGACGCATCTTTATCCAGCAGCGTATGCAGAGCAAGAAAAAGAGGTGACGTTCACATGATTACCGGCATTTTACCCGCCCTGATCACGCCGATGAACGGGGATGGCACCGAGATCAATCACAAAACATTACCCGTACTGGTGGACTTTCTCCTGACTGGCGGAGTGGATGGTTTTTTTGTGTGCGGCGGCAGCGGCGAGGGGCTGTTGTTGCACCCCGATGAGCGTCGCAAGGTTCTGGAAGAGGTGGTCGGGCAGGCCGCGGGCCGGGCGAAGATCATCGCCCATATCGGCGCTATGACCACCCAGGATGCGCAGGCGCTGGCTGCTCACGCCGAAACGTTGCATGTGGATGCTATCGCTGCGGTGCCGCCCGTGTATTTTCGAGTGGGAGATGACGCGATCTTTGAACATTATCGTCTCATCTCCGAAGCGGCCCCATACACGCCTCTTTGGGTTTATCAAATACCCAGCGCCACATGCGTAGATATCAATGCGAGGCTGATGAAACGCCTGCTCGAGATTGATACGGTCTCGGGCATCAAGTACTCTTCTTACAATTTGTATGATATGGCCAATATCCTGGCCCTGCCGCAAGGCGTCAATGTGCTGTCTGGCTTTGACGAAGTCTTGATCGCGGCTTTGAGCATGGGCGCTCATGGCGCCATTGGCAGCACCTACAATGTGATGCCCGCTACATTCGTCCGCATCTATAGGGCGGCGCGGGCGGGCGATTGGGAGACGGCTCAGGCGATTCAGCAGCGGGCCAATAAGGTGATCCATGTGTTGCTGACCGTGCCCATGATCGCCGGCGTCAAGGCTATTCTATCTGAGTGGGGTTATCCCAGCGGCGCTCCCCGTCGCCCGATCCCGCCGCTCGATGGCGACGCTCGCAAGGCGTTTTTGAAACGGGTGGAGGATGTGGGATTGTGGCAATTAGAGGAGGAATCGCGTCGGCGCATCACTGTTTTCGGAGGGCGGATGGAGAAAACAACTACGTAATGGGCATATGCGCCGTTGATTGTGGCTTTTGTGCGTGGATGGTATGGCCTGCATTCCGGAAGCGTGCATACACATAACGAATAGCGTTCTTCTTGTTTCACCCCCTCATCTCACTCTATCCAAAGGAGAAGTGTCATGAAAACCCGAATCCTTTTAGTGGCGTTGCTTGTGCTGACAGTGGTCGCCCTGGCAGGTTGTGCACAGGCCACTCCCGCCCCCGCCGCCACCAAAGCGCCTGAGGCCGCTGCCACCAAGGCGCCGGAGGCGACAGCAACCAAGGCTCCCGCAGCCGAGGAAGAGAAGGTCACCATCGTTTATTGGGCAGACCCTCGTTTCCAGTATGTCAAGGGCATGGAAGACCAGACCCAGGAAGTGGGCGATTACGAAAAAATCCTGGCCCAGCAATTCATGGATCTTCATCCCAACGTTACCGTCGAAGTGGAGACATTGCAGTGGAATGAACTTTCCACCAAGGTTGCCGCCGCCATTGCCGCAGGGTCCCCGCCTGATGTGCTCAAAGATTATCTGGGACGCACCAGCGCGTATGCTAACCAGGGATTGCTAGAACCCTTGCAGGATGCCATTCCCAAAGAAGAATACGACGACTACCTGCCCAGCCTGGTCGATCTTTACACCATCAATGGCGACCTGCACGGTCTACCCCTCTTCTTCTGGGTGACGCACCTGATCGGCAACACGACCATTGCCAAAGACGCCGGTGCCGAGGATTTGCTGCCGGATGACTCGGGAACCTGGACTTTCGATCAATTCGAGCAGGCGCTGGCTGCGCAGGCCATCCCCGATAAACGCTGGCCCCTGGCTATGCAGGTCTCGTCCGAACAGGGCGATTACAACACCCTGGGTTATTTCTGGGGTATGGGCGCCAAATTGTACGAAAATGGCGATTACACCCACACTGCGCTCAACAGCCCGGAAGGCGTCGCCGCTCTGACGAAGCTCGTCGAGTGGTACAACAAGGGATACATCATCCCCGGCGTCACCACTATCTCCAACAATGATTTGCTGAATGCGATGTATCAGGGGCAGTCTGCTATCACCGGAGGCGGTCTGGGATTATTGCCAGTTGTGGAAGGAGCGCAGAAGGAAGGCAAGCTAACTGTGGATTGGGATCCGTATATTGCTGCGTTCCCGCACGCTGATGGCGTGAACTCCGCTGGTTTGGCGGCTGGCCCGACCGGCGTCGTCGTTTTCAAGCAGAAAGACCCGGCTAAACGAAAATGGGCCATCGAGTTCGCCCGTTTTCTGGCTTCGCCAGAGCTTGAAGAGCAATATGCCATCAACGCCAATCAATTCCCCTCCCGCAAATCAGTGGGTAACCCCTTCGAAGGCGACCCGAAGTTCACCAAGGTGGCTGAGTGGATTGACAAATACGGCGTCGAGGATATGGGATTGAGCTCCCCCACCTACGGCGAAGTCCGCGTCCTGCTGCAACCGGAGCTGCAAGCGGCTTTCCTGGGCAAAAAGACGCCCGAGCAAGCCCTGGCCGACTATGAAAAGGCGGCCAACGAAGTTCTTTCGCAGAACAAATAACCGCTGAGAAAGGTGCCTGCGGAGAAGCGGCTACTTCCCCGCAGGCCGTCACATCCGAAGATTGGGAGGGGGCATCCACAGTCACCCTCCCAATCTAACGACTGAACAATTATTATAGCCTGATGGAATGATCTTGCACTATTTTTCGGACTCAGGAGCTGTAAGCTGCCATGACTCTCGCCAAACGAATGTGGAAAGCGCGTTGGGCCTACGTTTTTCTGCTGCCAGCGCTGATTCCCTTTTTCATCTTTATTCTGGGGCCGCTGTTGGCTGGGCTGAGATTGAGTTTCTATGAGGCCAGACTTGCCGATCAAACCTTTATTGGCTTTGGGAATTTCATCAAGCTGGCGCATGACGAGGCCTTTTTATACGCTGTCAAAAACACATTCATCTTTGTTTTGGTCGTGGTGCCGGTCAGTATCACCCTGTCCCTTTTCATCGCTTTGATGGTCTATCCTCTTCGTGGAAGCGTTCAGGGGTTCTTCCGCATGGCGTTTTATCTGCCGGTGGTGGCGTCGGGCGTGGTGCTCACCATGGTCTGGCTTTATATTTTCAATCCCACCTATGGGTTGCTCAATTATTTGCTGAGTTTGGTGGGCATTGGCCGGGTCGAATGGCTTGGACGCACTGAAACGGCGCTTCTCTCTTTGGCGATTGTGGTGGTCAGTTGGACGTTGGGCGTTCCTATCATTCTTTTCATTGCAGGCCTGGCTGGCATCCCGAAATCGCTCCATGAGGCTGCAAAGATTGATGGCGCCAATTCGTGGCAGGAATTTTGGCACGTGACGCTGCCCTTGCTGAAACCAACGCTGCTTTTTGTTTTGGTGACGCAAACCATCAATGTGTTCCAGGTCTTCATCGTTGTTCTTTTGATGACGAGAGGCGGGCCAGCCAATTCGACGCAAACGATCGTATATCGCATCTATGAGACAGCCTTCACCTTTTTCCGTTTTGGTTACGCGTCGGCCATGGGCGTGGTGCTGCTGTTGATCGTTGGCTCGGTGGCCGTAGTGCAATTCAAGCTGCTGGGGCAGGAGGTGCAATACTGATGACGACGGCATCTTATCCCAAGTCAAGAAAAGCGAAAAAATGGTTTCGGCGGACGCCCTGGATGATTGGTTTGTTCTTTGCCTTGATTTTGGCGTTGGCCTCCCTGCTCCCCCTGTATTGGATGATTATTGGCTCCTTCAAGATCCAGACCAATGCCATGTCCGTCCCGCCGGAATTCTGGCCATCGATGCCCACCATCGAAAACTGGCAGAAACTCCTGTTCGGGAAGAGCCCGACCTGGCGCTGGCTCTTGAATAGCGTCGTTGTGGCGTCTGTGGCCGCGGCGTTTGCCGTCTTGACCAGCGCTCTGGCTGGATATGTGTTCGGAAAGAAGGAATTTCCCGGTCGCACGCTTCTTTTCTGGCTCATCATTATCACCATGATGTTGCCCAAACAGATTTCACTGATTCCGCTTTTCATTCTGATGCGCAAACTGCATGGGTTCAACACCTATTGGGGGATGATCGTGCCCTGGGTGGCCTATCCATTCGGCATTTTTCTTTTCAAACAGTACATGCAGAGCATCCCCAACGAATTGTTAGAGGCCGCGCGCATCGATGGGGCCAGCGAGCTGCGCTCCTTTTTCAGCATCATACTGCCGCTTTCCAAACCCGCGGTGGGAGCTTTGTCGATTTTCGCTTTCGTCGCGGCCTGGAATGATTTCCTCTGGCAATTGATTCTCGTCACCGAACGCAATATGTTCACATTGCCGGTGGGCGTATCCAAACTGGTCAGCAATCTCAGCAATTATGATCTGGGGCTGGCCATGGCTGGCGCCACCTTTGCCTTCATTCCCATGCTCATCGTTTTCCTGGCTTTTCAGGATTACTTTGTCAAGGGAATCACGTTGGGCGCGGTCAAAGGATAACGAGTTATGCGCTATCGCACTCTGGGGCGCACAGGCCTGAGCGTCTCGAATCTGGGCCTGGGGACAGTCGAGCTGGGTCTCGATTACGGCATCGCCACGCCCGAGGAATCGGGGCGGCCCGATGAGCAGGCCGCGATTCGCCTCGTTCATGCGGCGCTGGATGCAGGCGTCAATTTCATCGACACCGCCCGAGCCTACGGCGAGAGCGAACGGTTGCTGGGGCAGGCGCTGGCGGGACGGCGTGATCAGGTCGTGCTGGCCACCAAGGTGGATCCGCGCCGGCCCGATCGCAGCCTATGGGAATCGGCCGCGGCCATGAAAGCATTCATGCTGGCGTCATTGGAGACCAGCTTGAAACTACTGCGCACCGATCATGTCGACGTCTGGATGATCCACAGCATCGACGAAGCTTTGCTGAATCAGTGGGAGATCATGGCCGAGGTCTTTGTCGAGGCCCGACGCCGCAGTCAGATCGGCTGGACCGGCGCTTCTTTTTACGGCGTTGATCTGCCCGAGAAGGCGCTGAGCTATGATCTCTTCGATGTCATTCAGATAGCTTATTCTGTCCTCGATCAACGCGTCGATCAGCGGGTTTTGCCCCTGGCCGCCAAAAAAGAGGTGGGCGTCGTTGCCCGATCAATCCTCCTCAAGGGCGTGCTGACCGAAAGAGCCGATTATCTGCCCCCGCACCTGGACGCCTTGCGAACGCGTTCCCGCCAATTCCGCGCCCTGTTGGCCGGGATGAACGGCGGCATGACGCCCGCTCAGGTGGCCATCGCCTTCGGCCTGGCCAACCCGCGCATTCACACCGTGCTGGTGGGCGTGCGCTCCGAATCGGAATTGAACGAAGATGTCGCAGCCATCGAGATGGCGCTTTCGCCCAAAGCCTTGTCCAGCCTGCGGGCGCTGGCCATCGACGATGAAGCCCTGCTAAACCCCGGAACCTGGGGCATTCCCTGATCCGGATTCGAAAATCGATCTCACAACAGATGTCACGAGCGACCGCTCGCCGACACGAGCAAAAATGCGGACACGGATTCACACGGCCTTCGGTCACAGATTTTTTGAACTATCCGTGTTTTTCTGTGTTCATCCGTGTTCTATTTTCGGAACAGGAGGCCAAAATGCCAAACGGATATGCAGGCAAGTTCCTCTGGGTAAACCTCTCCACCGGCGAGATGGTGGATGAAACGCCCGATGAAGCGTTGCTGCAGGATTTCATCGGCGGCTACGGCGTGGCCGCGCGCATTCTCTATTCCAAACTGCGTCCCGGCATCGATCCGCTGGGGCCGGAGAATATCCTGGCCGTGCTGACCGGTCCGCTAACGGCCTCGTCCGCGCCAGCGGGCACCCGTTGGACGGTGGCCGCCAAATCGCCACTCACGCACACCTGGGGTGACGCCAACGGCAGCGGTTTCTTCGGGCCGGTGCTAAAATTGGCAGGCTATGACGCCATCTTTTTCACCGGCGTGGCGGCGAAGCCGGTCTATCTATTCATCGATGAAGGCAAGCCCGAGCTGCGTGAAGCTGACGATCTCTGGGGCCAGGACACCTATCAGGTCGAAGACTGGCTGAAAGCGACCTTTGGCAAAAACGCTGAGGGAATTTGCATCGGCCCTGCTGGCGAGAAGCTGTCGCTGATCTCCGCCATTATGCACCGCAAGGGGCGGGCGGCCGGGCGCAGCGGCCTGGCTGCGGTTATGGGCAGCAAGCGATTGAAGGCCGTCGTCGTGCGGGGCAATGGCAGCATTCCGGCGGCTGACGAGGCGGAAGTCAAGGCTCTGGTGAAGAAATATACCCGGCAGATCACCGGCGGGGTGGGGCTGGCCAATTTTTATCGCAACACGGGCACGCCCGGCTATATCGAACCAGGAGTGATGCTGAATGACGCTCCCACGAAAAACTGGGCGGGCGTGGGCCCCCGTGATTTCTTCCCTCAGGTTGAGAAGATCGGCTATGACGCCATCGTCGCCCTGGGCAAAAAGCGCAAAAGTTGCTGGCATTGCCCCATCGCCTGCTGGGGCGAAGTGGAAACCGAGTTTGCCGGACGTAAAATCGCCGCCCACGTGCCCGAATATGAAACCGCGGTCGCGTTCGGCAGCAACATCCTGAACGATGATCTGCCTTCTATTGTCACGGCCAACGAATTGTGCAACCGGCTGGGATTGGATACGATCTCGGCCGGGGCGGTGGTGGCCTTTGCAGTTGAATGCTATGAGGAAGGGCTGCTCAGCCAGGAGGAGACTGATGGTTTGGAACTAACCTGGGGCAATGCTCCGGCCATCGTTGCGACTGTGCAAAAGATGGCGCTGCGGGAGCCCGGTTTAGGGGCATTGCTGGCTGACGGCAGCAAGGTGGCGGCTGAAAAGATCGGGCCAGAGGCAGAGAAATTCGCCATCCAAGTGGGCGGTCAGGAGTTGCCCATGCACGATCCTCGATTCGAGCCGGGCATGGGACTCATCTATCAGATCGACGCCACGCCCGGACGTCACACTCAGGGCAGCAACTGGTCGTGGCCCGAGGGCATGGCGGTGGACGCTCCCGCTTTTGGCAAGGAGCCGCAGAAACAGACGGGACGCGGACGCGCGCTCAAACCCATCGGCAGCCTCACGCATGTTATGAACGCCTCGGGCCTCTGTCTCTTTGGCTATCTCTCCACCCGAGTCGAATACCTGCCCGACTTCCTCTCCGCGGTCACGGGCCACGCTTACACGCTGGATGAGCTATTGTTGGCGGGCGAACGGATCGCGGCCATCCGCCAGGCTTTCAACGTGCGCGAGGGACACAATCCGGTGACGCTGCCCATCCCCGAGCGGGCCTATGGCATCCCCCCGCTGGAAGAAGGCCCCACCGCTGGCATCACCGCCGATATCGAGACGCTACGCCGGGATTATCTGGATGAAATGGGTTGGACCCAGGACGCGGCCATCCCCACCCGCGAAAGACTTATCGCATTGGGCCTGGAAGATGTTGCAGACGATCTGTGGCCCTTGGAGGGCGCTCGGCATGCCTGACAGCCCATTACTCGTCTGGCCAAAGAGTGTCTCGGCCCCAACCTGGACATGTGGCAGACGGAATCACGATTCCGATAGCTATCGAGCGTTGATTCACTTCCCACAAGGAGATACTGATGCCACTCACTTTTGATATGCCCTATGAAGAACTTCTGGATTACCAGGGCGTTAATCCCCGGCCTGAGGACTTCGACGCGTATTGGGATGATGCCATGGCTGAAATGCAGGCCGTTGATCCCCAGATCGAGCGCACGCCCGCTGCCTTCCAAACAGATTTCGCCTCTTGTGAGCATCTCTATTTCACTGGCGTCGGAGGTGCCCGCATTCACGCCAAGCTGCTGACGCCGAAGAAAACCGATGGGCCGGGCCCCGCTCTGCTGATGTTCCATGGTTATTCGGGCAATGCCGGCGATTGGGTGGATAAACTGGGATATGTGGCTCAGGGCTTTACGGTGGCGGCGCTGGATTGTCGCGGGCAGGGCGGGCTTTCGGAGGACGTGGGCGGCGTCAAGGGATGGACATTGCGCGGTCACATCGTCCGGGGCCTGGATGATGACCCGCAAAAGCTGCTCTATCGTCAAATTTTCCTCGACACCGCTCAACTGGCCCGCATTGTCATGGATATGCCTCAGGTGGATGCGACTCGGGTGGGAGCCACGGGCGCTTCTCAGGGCGGCGGTCTCACCCTGGCCTGCGCCGCATTAGAGCCTCGCATCGCCAGAATTGCCGCCATCTTTCCCTTCCTCAGCGATTATCGCCGCGTGTGGGAGATCGATCTGGACGTTGACGCCTACGCGGAACTTCGCGATTGGTTCCGCCGCTTCGATCCCATGCACCAGCGCCAAAACGAGATATTCACCAGACTGGGATACATCGACGTCCAGCACCTGGCAAGTCGTATTCAGGCTACAACTCTTTTCTTTACGGGTCTGTTGGATACTATCTGCCCGCCTTCGACGCAGTTCGCGGTCTACAATAAAATCACAGCGCCCAAATCCATGATGCTCTATCCCGACTACGGGCATGAGGATTTCCCTGAGCGAAATGATCAGATATTCCAGTTTATGAGCGCATTGCGCCCCTGACGGGCAAGGAGCTATGCCAACTATCGCAGCTTGCCCCGGGCCAGAATAGGCCAGACTGCCTCGACCACGTCATTGCGGATAGCGTAGAGGCGGTCATGCAGGAACACCGTGGCGTCGCCGTAGCCGGGGATAAAGTCAAATCGATCTCCGACGGCGATGGCGTCATCGGCCTCGGTCAGGGTGATGACGCCATGCTCGGCATTGGGAGACACCCGCTCGACGTTGGGAATGCCGATGGGGATGGGCATATTGATCCAGGCGGGCATGGTTTTGAATCCGGCGTCGACGATGATCCGATCAGGCGTAGGGCGGCTGGTGACGACAGTGTGCACGAACAAGGCCTGCCTGGTTGGGACATGCCAGCTCGTATACGTCCTATCATTGAAGATGGCGCCCCCCGCTTCGATCTCGGTCACGCCCGACTCGTGCGCCGTGTAGACAAAGGTGCCGCTGCCGCCACAACTGACGATTTCGATCTCGTATCCCTCGCGCCGACACAGGGACGCGTTTTCTCGCAGCAGGCCGATGGCCTGGCTGATTGCAGCCTGCTTGGCCTGGGGATCGTCGATGCCCAGGGTGTGGCCTTCCCATGTCATCAGACCGCGCAGGCGCAGGCCGGGATAGGAGGCGATGGCGCGGGCCAGGGCCAAAACCGGCGCGCCCGGCTCCACCCCAGCCCGATTCATGCCTGTATCCACCTCGATCACGACACTGATCTGCACCCCTTTGGCCAACGCCGCCGCGTTCAGATCGGCCAGGGTGGCCGTGCTGTCCACTGCAATCTTCACATCCACGGTGCGGCTAAGGTTGGCCAGCCGCGCGTATTTGTGCGCTCCCACGATCTGGTTGGCGATGAGCATGTCGCGCACGCCCGCCGCGGCCATGACTTCGGCCTCGCCCAGCTTGGCGCAAGTCAGACCGATGGCCCCCGCCCGCAGCAGCATGTGGGCGATGACGGGAACCTTTACGCCTTTGATGTGAGGCCGCCAGTTGACGCCCGCCTCGTCAAAAAAGGTGGCCAATTGGGTGATGTTCTGTTCCAGAATATCCAGATCCACCCACAGAAATGGGGTGTCAACTTCGGTTTTGTGTAAACCAACTTCGCTCATCATGTCATCCTTACGCGCCAAACAGGCACATAGCGTTTCAATAGAAAATGCTGCCAGGTCGCCATGCTTAGTCGCCCCAGGCCGTAGCCAGCAAACGCAGCCAGTTGCCGTGCATGATGTTCTCGACGTCTGTTTCGCTGAAGCCCCGGGCCCGCAACAAATCGGGGATGCGCTGCAAGTCGGCGATGGTGTTCAAGTCCGTTGGCGATTGCTCGCGGCCAAAGCCCCCATCCAGATCGCTGCCAATCGCAGCATGATGGCTATTCCCGGCCAGTTGGCAGACATGATCGATGTGATCCACCACAGTTTCGAGGGTGACATCGTGATTGCTGTGGTCCAGGCCCGACCAGTCCCGTTTCAGCATCCACACGTCGAAGGCAGCGCCGATGACGCCATCCCGCTGGATGATGGCTTGCAATTGGGCGTCGCTGAACTGACGCTGATGGGGAACCAGGGCGCGGCAATTATTGTGGCTGGCCAACACCGGCCCCTCGTACAGAGCCAGCGCCTGCCAGAAAGCCTGATCCGAAAAATGCGTCACATCCAGCAGCACGCCCAGGCGCTGCATTTCGGCCAGCAGGGGAGGACCCAGCTCGGTCAATCCCAGCTCGGTCCCTGTGCCCCCCGCGTAGCGGCCCGGCCCATAATGCGTGGGGCCCAGCAATCGCAACCCCAACTTCCACCACAATTCAAGCTGTTCCGGATCCAGGATAGGGTCGGCGCCCTCCATGCTGATTACGAATCCCAGCGGCGGGGGCGGCGCAGCGCCCGGAGCGGCATCTTCCGTCGCCTCCCACTGCCGCCACGCCGCGATGTGCGCCTGCAACGAGTCGGTCTCCTCGATGATGCGAACGATCCCTTTCGATTCCAGTGCCCGATAATAGGCGAGCTGCCCGCGGGCGATGCCATAGGATTGGAAGGGGGTGGGAAAATCAACATGGGGCACCGGATGGCCGGTGGAGCGGGCCAGCAAGGTCGCCACCGAGAGCCCGATCCGGCCCTGGCGCATTTCGGGAAAGGCAACAGTGTTCATGCCCCGGGCCTTGCCGGTCATGCCCCCTTCCTCGGCCCGAATGGTGTAAACGGATTGCAACAAGTTGCGATTCCATTGCAGCGCATTCCACGAGAGATCAAGGTGTGCGTCGATGATGATCATTGAAGAAATCTCCAAGGAGAGCAGTGTTACCAGATGGTCCAGCCGCCGTCCACCAGGATGTTTTGGCCTGTGATGTAGCTGCCCGCATCGCTGGCCAGCAGCAACACCACACCTTTCAGTTCTGCGGGCATTCCCATACGCCCCAGCGGCGTCTTGGCTTCCAGGCGTTGAATGAATGCGGGCAACGTCTTTTTGATCCTGGGGGAAGGGAATGGCCCCGGACTGATGGCATTGACCCGCACGCCATCAGCCGCCCAATAGGCGGCCAGATGTCGGGTGAGGTGCACCAAACCGCCTTTGAGGCCATGATAATTTGGGGGGCTGTTGATGTCCATGCCGGTGTAGGCATTGGGATAGCTGGCAACCACGCCATACATGCTGGCGATGTTGATGATCGACCCTGGAGCCTGGCGCTGGCGCAGATGGAAAACGACCTCTCGGGCCAGCAAGAAGTAGGACGTGACGCCGATGTGATAGGCCCGATCGAAATCTTCGGCGGTGGCCGTGTCAATGGTCGGAGCGGATGCGCCGCCATAAGCGTTGTTCACAAGGATATCGATGCGCCCGGTGCGCCGCACGATCTCCGCCACCAGATCGGGGATGGCGTCCGTGTCTTCGAGATGAAATTCCAGTCCCAGATGCCCGTCTCCGGGCAACGTGGCCGCGAACGCAACGGCGCGCTCGGGATTCTGACTGGTGACAACGACCTGCGCGCCTGCTTCGGCCAACGCCCGGGCCATGGCCGAGCCCAGCCATCCCGCCGCTCCTGTGACAATGGCCACCCGGCCATGTAGATCGAACAGATCGTAAACAGTAGGCTCATTTTCCGGCATGAGGTTCATCCCTCCTGGGCTGCGTCTGAGGGCAATTGCAAGCCCAATACAAATCCGCCATCCACCAACAGCGTGGCGCCCGTGATGTAATCAGCGTCATCACTGGCCAGAAACGCCGCGGCTTTGCCGATATCCTCGATGGCGCCCAGGCGCTTCCAGGGCAGGCGTTGGGCCCCGGCCCGAATTTCCTCCTCGGTGGCGTATTTTCGCTCGCCGGGCGTGTCGATCCAGCCGGGATTGATGATGTTGACGTTGATGTGATGCTCAGTTAGTTCTGCGGCCAGGGTGCGCCCCAGGTGATTGATAGCGGCCTTGGCCATGTTGTAGGGAGCGCTGGCGGGCACCGGCACAACGGCATGGATGGAGCTGATAATGATGATCTTGCCTTTGCTGCGCCGCAGTTGCTCCTGCCGGATCATCTGCTGGGCCGCAAACTGACAGGTGTGGAAGACGCCAAACTGGCTGACCTCGAAGGTGCGTCGCACGCCCTCCCAATCTGCATCCGCCACAAGCTGACGCACCGACATCGCAGCATTGGCCACAGCGATATCGATCCGCCCGAAATGCCTGACCGCCCCCTCGAACATGCTCGCCACCGCCGCTCTGTCCGCCACATCCGCCCGCCAGAGCAGCGCCTGCCCTCCCAGATTTTCCACAGCCTCGACCACTTCTCGGGCCTCTTCCGGATGGGTGCGATAATGAACCACGATATTCGCTCCTTCCTCCGCCAGACAAAGCGCAATCCCGCGACCAATCCCGCGCGAAGCCCCTGTGATGAGCGCAACTTGCCCTTCGAAACGACGCATTTCTCTCTCCTTGCTACGAGGCTACGAGAAAATTCCTCGTAGATGACAAATGTTTGGTGGAAATGGGTGGGAGAAAACGACCGGTATAGTTATAGTGCCACTATACCACATCCATATACCCATGTCAATTGTTTGAAAGCCAGAGAGGCTGTAACTGTTTTGTCGGTGAGGAAGGAGGCAGACCAATGGCAGAAACGATTATCCCAGCGTCTGAATTCTTCGAGTCAGGCACGGCGTCACCGGCGAGATATGTTTTCCTGGTTTGGGCCGATGTCCCTGTGCTTAACAGCGCTGAAAGCCAACGGGACTGGGTGTGCAGGCTTCGTCTGCATATCAATGGTCACCGACTAGATTGATGCAGTGTCCTCACTCTCCCGCCCGCACCACACACGGCTCCGGATAATTCCCCGTCCGATCCACGGCGGTGAGGCGGATGAGCAGCGGCCCGCCCGGTAGCGTCGTCAGATTCAGGCGCAGCAGCAGGCCCGAAGCCGGGCGCTCGCTCCGATAGAGCATGGCCCGTTCAGAAACAGCGCATGCGCGAACACGCCATCGTGGAAGGTGAGGGCATCGTCGAGGATAGTGAATTCGGGGGTGGAAAGTGTCATAGGACGCTGATGGCCGCGGATGAACGCGGACGAAGTTGATTTTTTCTGAAAATGTTCTATAATAAGGCTATATTTAAGCAATACGGAGGCAACCATGTCAGCCAAAGTAATGATCTCTCTGCCCGAGCCCTTCCTGGAAGAAATCGACCGCCGGGCCAAAGCCGAGCATCGCAGTCGCAGCGAGTTTCTGCGGGAGGCGGTGCGCTTCTACCTGCGCGCCCAGGAGGGCCGTCTGCCCCCCGGCCAACTGCCCGAAGTGCAGCGGGCCGTGGCCATACAGGATCAATTATCCGAAGCCATGAAGGACTCCGAGCTAGATAGCGTCGAGGTGCTGCACTATTGGCGGGAGCAGCGACGATGACACAGGCGCTGGTGGTGGACACGTCGGTTTTCATCAAGTGGTATCGCCAGCACGAGGAAGATGCAGCCGCGGCGCTGGCTCTGCGCGACGCCTATCTCACGGGCGAGATTTTGCTGGTGGAGCCCGACGTGGCGCTGTATGAATTCGCCAATGTCATGCGTTACATGGATGAGCTGAACACCGAGCAAGTGCAATTGGCGGTGGAAAGCCTCTTCGCGTTTCCCATCCGCTGGGTGCAGCCGACCTGGCAACTGATGGAGCGGGCGGTGGCCATTGCCCGCGAGCACGACAAGGTGACGGTGTATGATGCGGTTTTCGCAGCGGTGGCCGAGGCGTATGACACGCTCTTCGTGACCGCAGACTTGCGCTTTGTGCGGGTGGCGCCAGACCTGAGCTACGTCAGGCCCCTGGCGGGATTCCGGCTCCCCTGACTTCCTTTTCCGCGTCCTCCGCGTCCTCCGCATTCGTCCGCGTCCTATCTCTTCTCCCGCGTCCGCACCGCGGTGATAATCTCATCCGGCCTGGCGCTCAGCGGCGGGTGCGCCAGCAGCACCTGGGCCAGGAGGGAGAAATATCCGAGTGGGAGAATCAGCCACAGGCCCCAGGTGGCCAGGGTCTCCACAAAAGCCCGGCCCTGGGCCAGCGCTGCGGACGCCTCCCCCTGTCCGCCGATGGCCTGCGCCCACGCGGCTGCGTCCACGCCTGACAGATAGGCCTGATATCCCAAGTGGGCCAGAGCCGCTAGCGCATACAGGGTGAGGCCGCCGGTGATGCGCCAGCGCAGCGCGTCGGGATTGAAGCGGTCCAGCAGCACCGCGGCCACGCCCGCCAGGCTCATGGCCGCCAGCAGGAAGGGTGCGGGCGTGGGGGCCAGAAACGCGGCCAGCAGGGCCAATACGCCCGCCCCGACGGTCCAGGCCCGCTGTCCCGCGGGTGCGCGGGCCGTGAAGAAGCCAAAGCTGGCCAGCACCAAAATGCCAGCCAGATGCTCCCAGAACACGTACATGAAGGCCAGGAAGCCGTTGGTTTCGTAAAGGAGGAGAGTGTGGAGAAAACGAAGCATGAACTTGATGCAAAATCAGCGTGACTTGGGAGATCGTCAAACGTCAAGACGTCAAACGTCATTTCTCTATGAGCCAATCCTGACATTTGACGCTTGACGCAGTCGAAACCCGCCACAAATGTCAGGACGAAAGTCGCCCTAAAAACAGAAAGACGCTCACGATGAACGCGGCGTCTTTCTCGGGCGTCAGGAGATGCGAGGGTTACGTTTCAGTTTGGCAGATGTTCGGGCCTGGCGCAATGGCGGGGTTGGAGGCTCGATTGACCTCAGCTTGATATTGACTTTGTTGGACGTTTATTAACTTTGTCAGATATGAGCAACGCAATACCACTAACTATTAGGGCCTTATGCTAGTTCGGAAAAGCCAAGGCCTTGATTTGAAGGAAGTTTTCATTGCCCAACAGGCGATTGATGTAAATCGAGATTGTATGAGCAGCCAGCTTGGTATAGAGGCGTGTACATAAGCCCCAGAAAGTATGAGCATGATTTGTTTCGATATTGAACTGATTGGAAAGTTGATTGTTGACAGTTTCAATTTTTTGCCGGATGCGATTGAAGAGTTTTCTCATCTCTGCCGGAACTGCCTTCTTTTGGTTTTTCCGAGGTAATGTTTGGAGGCGAATTCGCTGGTTCCGCCAAAGTTCCTCTGCCTTTTCCTGACTGATGTAAGCTTTATCTCCGAAAACGCGTAAATCTGTATGCTGGCATAGTAATTCATATCCTACAGTCAGGTCTGTTTCATTGGCTGGCGCCAACTCAAAGTCAAGTATGAGACCCGCCACGGAGATTAAAAGGTGCAGTTTGTAGCCAAAGATCGTTTCTTTTTTGGAAGGAACCTTGCCAAAAGTTGCACCATAAGCCTGCCAGTCACCCGTTGAGCCAGGAACGAGATAAAATTGCACGACTGGCACTGGCAGGCTATCAATCACGGCACTGTCGTCAAGGGCGATATCCAATTTTTTCAAGATAATCTGCCGAATGAGATTGAATGCCATCATCAAGTTGCGTCGATGCCGATTGTACCGGCTTTGCGATGGGATGTTCGGAAAGAAATCTCGATGGTTCTGGAAATTCGCAAGCAATTCGGTCTCCTGATCCCATCCCCGGCATTCGCCGATGATAGACATAGCAATGAGCTCACTGTCGCTGCAAGCCGGCTTTGGGCCTGGACGTTGAAACAAAAATTCGATTTGTTGGAAAATGTCATCAACAATGACATAGACCCAAAGGCAAAAATCGTCAAAATCAGTTATCATTAGATTGTCCTCCTCGTGGTGTTGGATTCGGTGTGGATACCATCTCCATTTACCACGAGGAGAGACATTTTTCAACTAGCATAAAGCCCTATTTATTAGACATTATCGGAAATAACGTTATGTTGACGGATGGCTTGTAATTAACAGAGTGATCGTCAACGAACAAAGGATGTTGCACAAATAAGACAGCACCTCGAATGGAGGGTAAAATTCGTTCGCCAAAAACGCCAACCACAGAGGTACTGTCCATGCTATCTTACACGGAACTGAAAGAAAGCCCCAAGGTTTTACTGGCCTTTACCGGATTGACGCAGACTGAATTTGAGGCGCTGCTTCCGTCCTTTGCGAATGTCTGGCGTCAATATCGGCAGCAACGCCAAGCGCAGGCAAAACGGCAGCGAGCGCCTGGAGGTGGTCGCAAGACCGTGCTAAAACTGATGAAGATCGACTCTTGTTCATCCTTTTCTATCTCAAGACCTATCCACTGCAAGAAGTGCAAGCCTATTTCTTTGGAATGAGCCAAAGTCAGGCCAATGAGTGGATTCATCTTTTGGCCTGGGTGTTAAAGGATGCGTTGGCGTCGCTGGATATGTTGCCAGAACGAGAAGGAGAGCGATTAGAGGAGACATTACAGGCGTTTGAAAGGCCGGTTTTGGTGCAAGATGCCAGTGAACGTCGACGAAACAGGCCCAAAGATGCTGAAAAACAGAAGGAGAACTACAGCGGCAAGAAAAAGACACACACCGTCAAGAACCATCTGGTTGTTCATCCTGAAAGTCGTCGCATCTGTTTCCTGAGCCAAACGGCGCCTGGTAAAAAGCACGACAAGCGTCTGGCTGACGAATCTAATCTCTCTTTTCCGTCATTGACCTTGCTCGAGCAGGATACAGGTTACCAAGGGTATGGTCCCGTGGGCGTCATCCTCTTGCAGCCAAAGAAAAAGCCTCGAAAACAAGAATTATCTCCGGCCGACAGATTCATCAATCGATGTATTTCCTCCGCTCGTACAATCGTAGAGAATATCATTGCAGGTATCAAACGCTGCCGAATTGTGAAGGATGTGTTCCGAAATTGGAAGTCAGATTTCGACGATTTGGTCATGCTTTTGGCTTGTGGCTTGCATAACTTACGTGTGGCTCATCGTTCGCCCGTTGAACCTTTCAACTTGGTCGATTTTTATTTCCGATAATGTCTATTGAAGAATTACGCCATACGGCGCCCGAATCAGGTCTGGAGCACCGATATTACCTACATTCCCATGGCCCACGGCTACATGTATCTGGTGGCGATCATCGATTGGTATAGCCGTTACGTGTTAGCTTGGGCGCTCTCCAACACCCTGGAGCGATTCTTTTGCCTGGATGCTCTGAACGACGCGCTTGATCAAGGCCAACCTGAGATATTCAACAGCGATCAGGGCTCCCAATTTACTTCTTTGGACTTTAACACCCGCCTGGAAGAAGCTGGCATCCGCATCAGCATGGATGGTCGCGGGCAAGCCTTCGACAACATCTTCATCGAGCGCCTATGGCATACGGTCAAGTATGAACATGTTTACCTGTATCGGCATGAGACAGTTCCGGAGCTCATTGCGGGCCTGACTTCTTACTTCCATTTCTACAACTACGAATGCTTCCATCAGAGTTTAGACTACTGCACGC
>JALXAF010000109.1 GCA_026992375.1 Anaerolineae bacterium | reverse complement strand
GGTCATTATGTCAGTCTGGATACTATTCGGGAGCGGTACCGGGCAACCCTTGAATAGGTGATCGGCCAACGCGGAAAAGTCAACCGCCCGAACGCCGTCATTGCGACGGCGAGACGCGAAACTGGTTGAGTTTGTCGATCTGCGCCTGGGCGATGGCGTCGGCCTGGGTCCGGCCCGATGCTGACTCGCCGCCATCCTCATTCGCCCGCACGGTGACGATGACGTTGCCGATGGCGTTGCTGACCATGAATTGGTAGCGATATTCATTGACCAGCGTATCGCCCAGTTTATAGCTGGCTTTGAACGATCTCAATAAATCCGCTCCATACAACTCGGAATGATAGACCTGCACCTTGATGTTGCCCGGGGCGACGCTATCGCTTTCCTTGATTTTGTTGGCGATGTCTTCAGCAGTGAGCAGCAAGTCATTTTCGAACGCGTCCCGGGCGTCGGCGTCATCCTCGTAGGTCGTGATCTCATCCACCACGCCAAGCACGAGATCATCACTCTTGCCGCTAACCGCATCGGGATTCATAAACAACACCGCATTATGACCCTCGTGCAAACTGGTGTTATCCAGCTTGCGAAAGCCCTCTGGCAGATCGGTTTGGATGAGGGTGAGACGTTGAGGGTCTTCGCGGACGCCAGCGAAGGGCGTGGTGATGGGCGTTGGCGCGGGGGTGGGTCCGGCCAGGGGCGGCACGCCGCAGGCCGCCAGAAGGATGGGAAGAAGGATGACGAAGGGAAGAAGGATTCGGGTTGGGCTAGAATTGGATGGGGACATGGGAAGGTGGGGCAGTATTCTGTAACTGTTGCTCATAGTTCGCCGTTGACCAGGGTGCGGGCGATGTCGTTATGACGTTGGATCAGGGGGGCGAGTTCCAAATCGGTGAAGCGGCCGTCGAGGATGCGAGGCTGACCATTGATGATGACGAAATCGGCAGGCGTGGGCTGGCAGAAGGTGAGCGCCGCCATGGGATCATGCAGGCATCCGGCGTAGTCCAACCGATCCAGACGGAATGCGGCCACGTCTGCGGCCATGCCTGGCCCCAGATAGCCGATGTCGTCCCGGCCCAGGTTGCGGGCCCCGCCGCGGGTGGCGATGTAAAGCGCCTCTTCGGCGGAAAGCGCATCGGGCGCGCCCAGGACGCGTTGCAAGAGCAGGGCCATGCGGGCCTCTGCCAGCAGATTGCCGCCATCGTTGCTGGCGCTGCCATCCACGCCCAGGCCCACGTTCACGCCCGCATCCAGATACGCCCGCACCGGCGCGATGCCGCTGGCCAGGCGCATGTTGGAGCTGGGGCAATGGGCCACGCCCGTGCCGGTTTCGGCAAAGAGCTGGATCTCCTGCTCGTTGATGTGGATGGCGTGGGCGTGCCACACATCTTCGCCCACCCAGCCCAGGTCTTCGGCGTATTCGGCGGGGCGGCGGCCAAACTGCTCGATGCAAAAGGCCTCCTCATCTTTGGTTTCGGCCAGATGGGTGTGCAGATGCACGTGGTAGCTGCGGGCCAGGGCTGCGCTTTCCCGCATCAGTTCGGGCGTGACCGAGAAGGGCGAGCAGGGAGCCACGACGATACGAATCATGCCGAAGCGTTCAGCCTGATGGTAGGTTTCGATGACGCGGCGGGTGTCTTGCAAGATGAATTCCTCATCCTCGACCACGCTGTCCGGCGGCAAGCCGCCATCAGATTCGCCCAGGCTCATGGAGCCGCGGGCCGCGTGGAAGCGCATGCCTATCTCCACCGCGGCCTGGATTTCGTCGTCGATGCGGCTGCCGTTGGGCAGGATGTAGAGATGATCGGAGGAGGTGGTGCAGCCCGAGGCCATGAGTTCGGCCATGGCCACCTTGGCGGAGACGTACACCGCTTCGGGCGTGAGGCCCGCCCAGATGGGATAGTGGGTGACCAGCCAGTTGAACAGGTTGGCGTCCTGGGCCGCGGGCACGGCCCGGGTCAGAGTCTGATAGAAATGATGGTGGGTGTTCACCAGGCCGGGGATGACGATGCGCCCGCGGGCGTCGATGATCGTATCCGCGGCGTCGGGCAGACTGGCGGTCGAGCCCACCTGCATGATGACGCCATCTTCGGCGTAAAGTCCGCCATCGGGGATCTGGCGGCGCTGATCGTCCATGGTAATCAGCAGATCGGCATTCTTTATTAGCAATGAAGTCATTTTGCGTCTCGAAGGGGTGAAGGATGAAAGCTAACGCGATTAGTATAGAAGAGAATCTCCCATCCCGCCAATGTAACAGCCTGTGTAGCAACCCGAGCGTCTCTGTAGTTGCT
>JALXAF010000108.1 GCA_026992375.1 Anaerolineae bacterium | reverse complement strand
GCGCAACCCGCCTGGGCCAGCTTCTTCAGCAAGGCTGGATCAAACTGCTCGGGCCGGGATTCACACTCCCAGGGCGTGCTGAACCCACCCGCAATCAGGCCCCGAGCCACATCCATGGCCCACATGCGATCCGCCGCAAAGACTAGGTCTCGGGCCATGATGCGCCGGGGATGAAAAGTGCACTCCAGCCATAGCATTTCGTCGATGACATCTTGCGCGGGGCGCTGGCGTTTGGAGCGTCCCTGCACCCGCACATAGGCGCAATAGCTGCAATGATCATCGCAGCCCCGAGAGCCAAAGATGGTGAGGAAGCCATAACGCTGCCAGGGAACCGCATCCCAGGCCGGGCGGGGCGGCTTTTCTGGATGTTTGAGTAGGCCCGCGTAGTTGTGATCATTGGGCAGCAGCTCGTTGGCTTTGATGACGCCGGGATCGGGCAATGGCTTCGCCATCAGCGCCGCAAAAGCCAGATCGGGATCTCCCGCTAGGGCGTGGCTGGCGCCCGCGGCCAGCAATTCATCCAGATGATAGCGAGCGCCCGCTCCCATGACGATGATGGGCGTGGCGGGAAAGGCTGCGCGCAGGCCCGCCAACGCGACTTTGTCCGCGTCCAGCGTAGCCCAACTGGCGTACGCGCCCAGCGCATCGGGCTGGCTTTGGCGGATGCGGGCGATGACTTCATCCAGACTCAGCTTTTCGCCCGCAGCGTCGAGCAACGTCGCATCGTGCCCCGCTTCTCGCAGGGCCGCGAGGACGACTGCCAGCGTGTGGGGCGGATAGAGAAATTTTGGGGAAAGCACGCCGAAGCTGGCCGTGCCCTCCCGGTTGGCCAGCATGTCGAGCGGAGAGGGAGGATTCAGGAGGATGACTTTCATCGATAATCCAAAGCGAAATGGCGGGTTTGATAACCTGGAATTTTACCCCAACCAGCGATTTAACGAAACATGGTCCCCATGCGAAAATTCGGCTGCTATGAAAACAGATATCACGCAAAGCATGTCCTGAGCCTGTCCTGACTGAACGAAGTGAAAGGCCTGGCCGAAGGGACGCAAAGGCGCAAAGAAAAAAGAAGCAAAGAATCCTTGGCGACTTTTGCGCCTTTGCGTGAGATTTTACGTCATTCCGAAAGAGCGCAGCCCCAAGGAAATCCATTATCGTCGTACAGCCAATCACGTCGACTGCTTCTGCAGAGGGTGATGGTATTGCTGCCCCCTTGTGGCTTGGTGGAAATGTTCAATTGTCTCGAGTGCGTTCCAATTTGGGGGCAAATTTGCATTTCTTGCCAGAACCTGCCGATTGAAATCAGGGCTGGGGGCAGCCCCTCCTTTTGTTCCTCCCCCGCTCCGGGACGGGCTGGGGAGGAGATAAGGAAGTTTGATTGGATGGGCCGCTTGTCTGCCTGCGCAGGCAGGCCAATTTGCGCCCGAAAATGTCCTCGCAGGAGGACATGCGGCGGAACGCCCCCAGAACCGAATTCTATTCGGCCAGTGCGCCCCAATTTTGGAACGCACCATTGTCTCAGGTCAATATGCAGAATGGGGATAGCTCTGATACAATGTCAATTGGTAAAATTCCTCTTTGATATCTGGGAAAAGAAAAACCAATACCGACAGAAATCTTCCTGCCTTTCAACTGTTAAGACGCCGAAAAACTGGCTTGGCCCAGATATGTTTGTCAACTTGGTTTTACAGCAAAATGAAACATGCCAGAAATCCCAAATCCCAATCCTAAAATTCATCACCTCCTATGCTCGGACGCATCCTACGCAGCGCCTCCACAACCTTCACCTTTGGCCGCACCCTGAATGCTGGCGACTTGCCCGCGTTTGGCGATCTCGTCACCGCAGATGCGGCCGGAGGCCCGGTCTACGGCCTCATCTACGAAATCATCGTCGAAGACGATCCCTTCGTGCGGCAGGTCGTGGCCGCCTCGGCCGACATGCCCCAGGAAAAGATCGAAGACATGCGCCAGCGCCGCCAGGTTCCGGTGGAGATCACCGCCCTGGCTGTGGCCTATCGCCAGTACGATCGAATCTGGCAGGGCGTGCCGCCACGCCCGCCCGGCGCATTGCAGCGAGTGACCGCCTGCGATTGCGCAACAACCCGCGTGGTGCTGGATGACTTCGCCTTCTTTCGCCTCATCCTCAATCACGGCCAGGCCCCAACCGATGAACTGTTGACCGGCAGCCTGCTCAATGCGGCCGGATGCCAGCCGCCCGGTCAGGATCGGGCCTATCTGCTGGACGCGGGCCGGGAGCTGGTGCGTTTGCTGGCCCAGGAGCCCGCCCGC
>JALXAF010000107.1 GCA_026992375.1 Anaerolineae bacterium | reverse complement strand
GCGTGATCAGAGGCATATCCGCGTAATAGACGACGACCGTGTCGGCCTTGCCCTTCAGCGCGTCCTCCGCCTGCATCACCGCGTGGCCCGTGCCCAGTTGCTCCTTCTGGACAACGAACGTGGCTCTAGGCCCCACCGCGGCCTTCACCTCATCGGCCCTGTAGCCCACGATGACCACGGGCGGCATATCGCCCGCCTCGTCAGCCAGATCAAGGCTATAGGCCAGCATCGGGCGTCCGGCCAGGGGATGCAGCACTTTGGGCAGATCGGATTTCATGCGGGTGCCCTTGCCCGCAGCAAGGATAACGATGGCGGTGGTCATAATATCCAGGGATGGAAGGAAGAAAGTGGGGAAGACTTTTGCTCTCAAAGAATGCCAGAAAGGGGCAGAGATGGCAAAAACGAAGAGGAGGATCGCTATGATTGGCGCGGCTGTCCATCAATTATTGGGCGTCAATTCTGAAAAGCCTGGCGCACTTGTCGCGAGTAACGCTTCCGGGATAATTTGGCATCGCGGACGACATTGGCTACAATTCCAGCCATGTCCACCCCCATGCGCAAGCAATATCTCCAGATCAAAAAACAATACCCCGACGCCATCCTATTCTTCAGGCTCGGGGATTTTTATGAGACCTTCGATGAGGACGCCAAGATCGTCTCCGAGGTGTGCGAAGTCACCCTCACCAGCCGCCCGGTGAGCAAAGGGCAGCGCGTGCCCCTGGCGGGCGTGCCCTGGCACAGCGCCGAGACCTATCTGGCCAAGCTCATTCGCGCAGGCTACAAAGTGGCGGTGTGCGAGCAGGTGGGCGAGGTGGGCAAGGGGCTGGTGGAGCGGGATGTGGTGCGGGTGATCACCCCCGGCACCCTGGTGGAGCCCGCTCTGCTGGACGAGCGCCGCAACAACTACATCGCCTCGCTCATCTTCGAAGGGGGCAAACGAGCGGGCATCGCCTACGCGGATGTGACCACAGGCGAGTTCGCTGTCACCGAGATTCGGGGCGAGGAGGTGGCCCGCCGCGCCCGAGAAGAGCTGGCCCGATTGGGCCCAGCTGAGCTGCTCATCCCCGACGTTGGCGGGTATCCGGGCCTGGACGAGTACGCCATCACCCCTTACGAGCCCTGGCGTTTCGAGACCGAGGCCGCGCGGCAGGCTCTGCTGGATTATTACGGCGTCAGCTCGCTGGACGCGTTCGGCTGCGAGAACAAGCCTCTGGGCATCAGCGCCGCGGGCGGGCTCATCGCGTATCTGCGAGAGACGCAAAAGCAGGTGTTGGGGCATTTGCAGCCGCTGCGCACCTACACCACCGATGATTACATGCTGCTGGACCCGGCCACCCGCCGCAATCTCGAACTGGTTGAGACGCTGCGGGAGGGACAGCGCAAGGGCTCGCTGCTGTGGGTGCTGGATCGCACTATCACCCCCATGGGCGGGCGGTTGCTGCGCCGCTGGGTGAATCAGCCCCTGCTGGATGTGGCGCGCATCAACCAGCGTCTGGACGGCGTGGAACTCTGGGTGAACGCGGCGCTGGAGCGGGCGGAGCTGCGAGAGGCGTTGAAACCCATCCGCGATATCGAACGCTGGGCCAATCGCTGCACCCAGGGCATCGCCACGCCCCGAGACCTGACGGGGCTGCGAGATAGTCTGCGAGCCCTGCCCCGGGTGAAAGAAATCGCCGCCCGGCTGCAGCGAGACGCGGCCATCGACCTGAACGAAGACGCCCTGCATCTGCTGGAAACGGCCATCGCCGAGGACCCGCCCGCCACCCTGGCCCACGGCGGCGTCATTCGCCCCGGCTTCAACGCGGAGTTGGATAGCATCACCCTGGCAGCGAAGGACGCCCGGGCCTACATCGCGGGCCTGGAAGCCAAAGAGCGGGAGCGCACCGGCATCAACAAGCTGAAGGTAGGCTACAACAAGGTCTTTGGCTATTATCTCGAAATCCCCAAATCCCAGACCGACAAAGTCCCTGCCGACTACATCCGCAAGCAAACCCTGGTCAACGCGGAGCGTTACATCACGCCCGAGCTCAAAGAATACGAGTCCCTCATCCTCAACGCCCAAGAGCGGCTGCTGGACCTGGAAAGCAGCATCTACAAGGGCGTGGTGGCCGAGATCGCGGGCATGGCGCCCCGCCTGCTGGCTGCGGCCGCGGCCATCGCCGAGCTGGATGTGCACGCGGCCCTGGCCGATGTGGCCGTAGACCGGCGTTACGTGCGCCCGCAGATCGACGAGGAGCAGATCATCGACATCCGGGCGGGGCGGCATCCGGTGGTGGAGCTGACCCTGGAGGGGACGGTCTTCACTCCCAACGACGCCCGGCTCGATCCCGACAACGCCATCGTCATCCTCACCGGCCCGAACATGGGGGGCAAATCGACTTTCCTCCGCCAGACTGCGCTGATTGCGCTCATGGCCCAGATCGGCTCCTTCGTGCCCGCGGACGAGGCCCGCATCGGCCTGGTGGACCGCATCTTCACCCGCATCGGCGCGCAGGACGAGATCCACAGCGGCCAATCCACCTTCATGGTGGAGATGGTGGAAACCGCCAACATCCTCAACCACGCGTCCAGCCGCTCGCTGCTCATCCTGGACGAACTGGGCCGGGGCACCAGCACCTACGACGGCATGGCCATCGCCTGGGCCGTGCTGGAATACATCCACAGCCATCCCCGGCTGGGCTCCCGCACCCTCTTCGCCACCCACTATCACGAGCTGACCGCGCTGGCCGACCGCCTGCCCCACATCGTCAACTATCATGTGGCTGTGGCCGAGCAGGGGGATGACGTGGTCTTTTTGCACGAGATTCGTCCGGGCAGCGCGGATAAATCCTACGGCGTGCATGTGGCCCGACTGGCGGGCCTGCCCAAACAGGTCATCACCCGAGCCAACGAGATCATGCGGCAACTGGAAGAAGGCGGGCGTCAGGATGAGCTGCTGGATGTGGGCGAAGCCGCGACCATGCAACTGGCCCTCTTCAACGAAGGCCCCGACCCCATTCGCGAAGAGATCGAAAAGGCCGACATCAACACCATGACGCCCCTGGAAGCGCTGAACTTCCTCTACGCTCTGCAACAAAAAGCCAAACGGCTGTGAGTGGAACAAATCGACGGTCGAGACGTAAAACATAGTGAATGTCCAGAAATAGCTACCCCTTTTCGCTGCCGCCAGCGCCCCTGCGGGGCTAGCCGGATTTATCCGGCGCTGTTCTGTAGCCCGGCGACTTCATCGCCGGGCGAACGTGGCGAACGCCACTATGTCCGATTTAATTTGTGAACATTCATCACTCAGTGAGCGCAAAACGAGAACTAATTTTTGACGATTACATAGTGCGCCCGCGGTGTAAAATCCGACGGGTTTGCACACATCCCGCCACTGAATCGCCCGAGAAAGCGACTGTAATTTGGCTTCACACCGTCTTGCACGGTACACTTCATCCACTATGACACGGCAACTTCATTCTTCCCCATCCCCTGCTTCCCCCTCCCGAAAAATTTTTTCCGGCGGGCTTTTGGGACTGCTTTTGGTGATCTTCCTCGCATCCTTTTTCTATGCGAGTTTTCTCTTCTTCCGCACCGCCCGCATCATTCTCTCCGCTTCACCCCAGGCCCAAACCGCGCTGCATTCCGCTGGCGAGCAGAAATCCTCGCCGCTTTTGCTGACGGATCAATCGCTGCAACAGCAGCCCGAAGGCAAATCCGCCTCCGCTCTTGTTCCGGGCGTAACGCCGCAAGTCGATCTGAACTCCTTCTGGGAGATGCAGGATCCCATCAACATCTTGCTGTTGGGCATCGACCAGCGCCCGGGCGAGCACGGCTACTATCGCACCGACACCATGATCCTGCTGCACGTCAACCCCAAAACGGGGGATGTGGGCATGATCTCCTTCCCGCGCGACCTGTGGGTGCAAGTGCCCGGATTCTGGGAAACCCGCATCAACAGCGCCCACGTCATCGGCGACGCCAAGAACTACCCCGGGGGCGGGCCTGCTCTGGCCAAAAAGACGGTGGAAAGCCTCATCGGCCAGCCAGTGGATTATTACGTACGCATCAACTTCGAGGGCTTCCGCAAGCTGTTGGAGGAGATCGGGTGCATCGATATCGACGTGCCCAAGCTCATCGATGATCCAACCTTTCCCGACGACAACTACGGCTACGATCCCCTTTATCTTGAGCCGGGCCATTACTGCATGGATGCGGATCTGGCGCTGAAATACGCCCGCACCCGTCATGTGGACAGCGACTTCGGACGGATGCAGCGGCAGCAGCAGGTGCTCATGGCCATCAAAGACAAAGTGCTCAGCACAGGGGAGTTGCCGCATCTAGTGGCTCGCGCGCCCGTGCTCCTCAACATCCTGTCCGATTCCATCCAGACCGACATGCCTCTCAGCAAGATGATCTCACTGAGCAACATGGCCCGGAAGATGAACCTGGATCACATTCGTCGATTGATCATCGACGCGGACATGGTGGAGCCGACCATCACCGAGAAGGGAGCGGCCGTGCTCATGCCCAAAATGGATGTTATCCAGGCGGCCATCAATGATTTCTTCGCCGCCGACGCGAGCGCCAATGACGCCAGCGGAGAAACCACCCCACCCCCACAAGCAATCTCAACCGCCGCCACCGCCCAGCCGCCCGCCTCAGCAGCGCAGCAAGATGTTCGGATCGTTGTATTGAACGGCGCTGGAAACGAAGGCCGGGAGAAAGATCTGGCCGATATCCTCATTGCGCATGGCTACGATGTGGTGGGAACGGGCCTGGCCGACCGCAACGATTACGCCCAGACCCAGATTATCGTTAGCAATGAATCGCCCATCACCAAACAATTGGCCGATTTGCTGGGCGTCTCCGATCAAAACATCCGCCCCGGCGCGCCAGAGCAGCTTCAAGCCGATGTCGTCATCATCATCGGCGCTGATTTTGTGATGCCCTGAACGGCAGACGGCCGCGGGCCGATCATCAGAAAATATGATCTCCATCATTGTAAACAGCCTACTTGCATGACACAATGCGAATGGAGATAATAAGCGTATGCTTGTACGAGACATTATGACGCCCGATCCCGTCACCATCACCCCAAACCATTCCATTGGGGCGGCTCTGACGCGTATGCGTCGCGGCGGATTTCGGCGTCTGCCAG
This sequence comes from Anaerolineae bacterium, assembly GCA_026992375.1. Taxonomy (GTDB): domain Bacteria; phylum Chloroflexota; class Anaerolineae; order J102; family J102; genus M2005. The sequence goes on along the minus strand of JALXAF010000107.1, from coordinate 2,681 downwards.
TGGTGGAAAACGGAGAGTTGGTGGGGATTATCACAGATCGCGATCTTCGCCTGGCGATGAATTCACCTTTTGTGATGCGTGAAGGCTGGTACGACAGTTATCTGATGGAGCATATCGAGGTGCGTAGCTGCATGACGCCCGATCCCGTCACCGTCGAGGTCGATAGCGACCTTCTGGATGCGGTTCGGTTGATGCGTAAACATAAATACGGCGGCGTTCCAGTCGTGGCAGGCGACAAACTGGTCGGCATTCTCACCGAAACCGACTTGCTTGATTACCTGGAACAAGTACTGGAAATGCAGCCGCAAACCGAACAAAGCTAGACAAGGCGCCAGCGTTTTGCACAGACGGCAAGCAACCTTTACGCCGTTTCATTTCCATTCCATCCAACATGCCGTTCACATCACAGAGGGATTCATTATGCGCTCGTATTTGGCCAGAGATGTTATGACTTCGCCCGCGGTTTCTGTGCGTTGGGACGCCACCGTGCTGGAAGCTTCCGCACTCATGGAAGAAAAGGACATCCGCCGCCTGCCCGTCGTCGATGAAGACGACATCCTCATCGGCATCATCAGCGACGGCGATGTGCGGGAAGCCCTCTCCATCTACAACGTCACCAATCCCTATGCGCCGGATCAGGATGAGATTCTGTTGGCTGTGGATGAAATCATGTCCACGCCTGTCTTTGTAGTAGGCCCGGAGGAGCATTTGCGCACCGTGGTGCAACTGATGCTGGAGCACAAGATCGGTGGCGTGCCGGTCATCGATGACCATCGGCATCCTGTGGGCGTCATCACCGAATCCGACCTGTTTCGACTGATGCTGGAGGAGTGGGGCGAGGCATGAATTGACATTTGAGCCGCCTCTGTGTATGCTGTTCATCTCCCTTCTTTGATTGACTGCCCTCCCCAGCCGCGGAGGGCTTTTCTTTGACCCATTCATCTTCTCTCACCACGTTCTCATCATGATGATTCAATCTCAACTGGAAGACCTGATTGCGCAGGCTCTGAAAAAGGCCATGAAAAAGGGCGATCTGCCCAAATTCCCCATGCCGCCCGTCACCGTCAGTCGGCCGCGCCGCCAGGGGCAGGGCGATTACTCCTGCGCCTTGCCCTTGCAGATCGTGCGCGATGTGAACAACGTGCTGAAGGCGCAGCAGGCGGGCAAGCTCGCCCCCATGCAGATTGGCGAAATCCTGATCAAGCGGCTGCCCGACGCCGATTTTCTGGATCGGGCGGAAGTGGCCAAGCCGGGCTTCATCAACCTCTATCTCTCGCCCGCATGGCTGGCCCGACAGGCTCACGCCATCTCGCAGGACGCCGCGGGTTATCATCGCATGGACTTGGGCAGGGGCAAGAAGGTGCAGGTGGAATTCGTCAGCGCCAATCCCACGGGCCCGCTGCATTTCGGCGGCGCCCGCAACGCGGCTATCGGCGATGTCCTCGCGCGATTGCTGGAAAACAGCGGCTATCAGGTGCAGCGAGAATACTACATCAACGATCGCGGCGCCCAGATGGACACCTTCGCCATGACCCTGTGGCGGCGCTACCAACAGCTTTTTGGAATGGATGTGGAGATTCCGGCCGACGGTTATCCCGGGGCATACATGATCGAGTATGCTAAGAAGATCAAGGCCGAGCATGGCGACAGCTTGCTGGCCCTGCCCGAGGATGAAATCAGACCCCGTTTTCGCGAACTGGGCCTCAAACTCGTGCTGGCCGAGCTGGCGGACGATCTGGCGATGATGAATGTCGTCTTCGATAACTGGTTCTCGGAGCAAAGCCTGTACAATGACGGCACATTCGCCCGGGTTTACGCCCGCCTGCGGGAACAGGACGACCTGTACGAAAAGGATGGCGCTGTCTGGTTCCGGGCCAGCAAATACATCGGCGGCGATCGAGACGAGGTGTTTGTGCGCTCCAATGGCGAGCCAGGTTACTTCGCCAGCGACATGGCCTATCACTATCACAAATTCATCGTGCGCGGCTTCGATTGGGTCATCAACGTGTGGGCGGTGGATCACCAGAATCAGGCCAAGCGCCTGCCCGGTGCGCTCAAGGCCTTTGGCATCGAGCCCGAGCGTCTGACCATTGTCCTCTACGATTTGGTCACCCTCAAGCGCGGGGGCAAAGAGGTGAAAATCTCCAAGCGCTCAGGCGAGATCATCACCATGCGCGAGGTGCTGGAAGAGGTTGGCGCGGACGCGGCCCGCTACTTCCTGCTCAGCCACTCCAACGAGGCCCGCATCGATTTCGACATCGACCTGGCCGTGGCTCAGAGCAGCGAGAATCCAGTGTACTACATCCAGTACGCGCACGCCCGCTCCGCCTCCATCCTGCGAAAAGCCGCAGGCGCGAGCCTGGCCCCCAGCGCCGAACATCTCGACCTGCTGACCTGTCCCGAAGAGCTGGCCCTGTTGCGCAAGATGCTGCAACTGCCCGAGGTCGTGGTCAACGCCGTGGAGCACCTGGCCCCTCATCATCTGCCTCACTACGCGCTGGACCTGGCCAAGACCTACACCAACTTCTACGGCCATTGCCGCGTCATCGTTCCTGAGCAGAAGGACCTGACCGAGGCCCGGTTGATGCTGGTGCAGGCCGCCAAGGCCACGCTGGCTTATGCGCTGGGCCTGATGGGCATGTCGGCTCCCGAGGTGATGTAAATAACCTGCTTTGAAAATA
>JALXAF010000106.1 GCA_026992375.1 Anaerolineae bacterium | reverse complement strand
GTGTTCCGGGCCATCAAGTCTACTGCTATTTACGTTTCGGTCGCCGAAAAGTTTCATCCCATCCCCGTCAGTCTGGAGGCCGCAACCGGCAGTACGTGCACCCCCAACAGGATGAGCGCATAGAGGATGGTCAGCGCGACAGCGCCGCCCCGGCCCAGTTTGCCCACCACCCGCAGCAAGATGTAGATGAGGATTAGATGCCAGAGGGCGAAGAGATCGATCTGCGAGGCTGCAACAAAGAGCGGGTTGCGTTGATCATTGATGGGGTTGCCGGAGGCGATGAAGTAAGTCAGGCCGGTATAGGTGATGAGCGCGCCGGAATGGAGGCTCCAGGCCAATTGCACCAGCGGGCGCAGAGCAAAGGGAATCCACGTCCAAAGCAATGCTGCCCACAGACCGCTGGCTTTGACGGGCGTTCCCAGCAGCGCAATGCTGAAATAGAGAATTAGCATACTCAATCCCCAGGCGATCAGCAGGCCCGCCACCAAGCTGCCCGCGGCGGTCCCGAACAAGACGCCCGGCTGGGTCATCTTTTCCATCATGGGACGCGCCGCCTCGATTTGATCCTGGGGAATCTGGCTGAGGGCCAGGGCCATCTGCTTTCGAGCCTGGGCCACGTGCATATCGATGGTCAAAGCCAGGTACAGCAGCGGCGTCAGGAAGGACAACAATGCGGGAAACCACCAGCTTCGGGGCTGAACAAAGCTGACCCGGGCCAGGGCTGTGACCGGGTCGGTGACGATATCCCAAAAGTTGACGAGAAAATTGACGGGTTTCAAAGTCGCTTCTGTTACTGACATAAGGACAACTCCGGGGGGGTTACTACAAGACCGGGGGAGAATGCGTCGCGTTATTATACTTCTGTTTTCACCCCTGTTGCAATTTGGTCGCGCTCGGCGCATGTTTTAGGGTGAAGCGTACAGTGTCAGAATGTCAGAGTGCCGTCATGGGGTTGTCAGGCGGGGGTCTGGCAATTCCGACAAAAAGTGGTATGATAACGGAGAACACTTTCATCTTTCATTCAAAGGAGAAGTCATCATGGTTATCGACATCTTTTTCTGGGGATGGCTGATCCTGGCCCTGATATTTTTTATCGGAGAATTGCTGACCGCAGGTTTCTTTCTGGTTGCATTCGGCATCGGCGCCGCAGCGGCTGCAGTGGCGTCGCTTTTCGGGCTGGATATCATCTGGCAATTAGCTCTCTTCACTGGCGTTTCCGCTGTAGCCGTATTCTCGCTGCGTCGTTTCGCCGACACGGTTTCGCCCAAAAAGCAGCCAGCGAAGATCGGAATCGATCGAGTGCTGGGCAAGAAGGCGGTGGTCATCGAGCCCATCAACGCCATCAACGGCACGGGCATCGTGCGCGTGGACGCAGAGGAGTGGCGAGCGCTGCCTGAAGATGCAACGCAGATCATTCCGGAAAAAAGCATCGTAGAGGTTTTGGCCGTGAAGGGGACGCGGCTGGTTGTGCGTCCCGCCTCCAATCCCGAAGATTCTGCTTCCAACTAATTCTCACATCACCTCACACTCATTTATTCAGGAGGTTTCAAATGGGCGCAGTCCTGGCGATTTTGTTCTTCATCTTTCTGGCGATCTTCGTGCTGATCGTCGCCAGCATGAGCATTCGCATTGTTTCTCCCTATGAAAAAGGCGTGGTGGAGCGTCTGGGGCGCTATATCCGCACCGCCAACCCCGGCTTGACCATCATCGTTCCCTTCATCGACAAGATGCGCAAAGTGGATATGCGTGAACAGGTGGTGGATGTGCCGCCGCAGGAGGTCATCACGCGGGACAATGTGGTGGTGACGGTGGACGCCATCGTCTTCTACGAGGCTACAGATCCGGTGAAGCTGGTGTACAATGTGGCCAATTTCTTCGACGCGGCCACCAAGCTGGCCCAAACGAATCTGCGTAACGTCATCGGCGAGATGGAGCTGGACGAAGCTCTGACATCACGCGAGATCATCAACACCAAACTGCGCGAGGTGCTGGATGACGCCACCGATAAATGGGGCGTGCGCGTGGTTCGGGTGGAGATTAAGCGCATCGATCCGCCCGCAGACGTGACGCTGGCCATGCACCGGCAAATGAAGGCGGAGCGCGAGAAGCGGGCCAACATCCTCGAGGCCGAGGGCTTCCGCCAGGCCAAGATTTTGCAGGCCGAAGGTGAGCGACAGTCCAAGATTTTGCAGGCCGAAGGTGACGCTGAGGCCGTGCGTCGCATCGCCGAGGCCCAGCGCTTCAAGCTGGAAACCGAGGCCCAGGGCCAGGCCGTGGCTGTGCAGCGGGTGTTCG
>JALXAF010000105.1 GCA_026992375.1 Anaerolineae bacterium | reverse complement strand
CCAGCGGTATGGGCAATGAGGAGACGATCATATCGGATAGCCAGCCGGGATCGTCGATGTTCATCACCGCCACCAGCACTTCTTCCGGGATGTTCTGGCTGAAGAAGATCACCTTCTCGAACATGACCAGCACCGCCCGGCGCAAGGCTTCGAGATCATCGTCGAAGGGAACCTGCTGTTCGGGAATGCGGCGGCCCAGCACTCGCATATAGGGGCGCTCGTGAATCACCTCCAGTATCTCCACCCGATATTCGCCATGCGCAAATATGCTCTGGGTGCCATCGGGCATGCGTAGCACCCGCTCGATGGCGATCTCGCCGCCGATGTCGTAGAGATCGTCGACGCCGGGCGTTTCGTCGGTGGGATCGAGCTGGGCCGCCACTAGCAGGGGCGTGTCTTCGTCCTGCGCCGCCTCAAGCGCACGACGCGAGAATTCCCGCCCGATGAAGATGGGGGCGACGGTGCGCGGGAAGATGATGATGTCGCGCGAGGGGATGACAGCGAACTCCTGGATCAAGTCGCTTTCATCGAGTTTTTGTTCCGGAAAGGGTGAATCGGAGGGAATCATGGCGGCGCTGAGGAAGGGGAATTCCTCGCTGAATCGTTGAAAAAGAGGATTGAGATGCTTTTCGGTCATAAATGGGAGTGGATGGGGAATGATGAGGTGCGACGCACTTGCGCACCTGTAAGCGGGCGGCCGCTCATGGCTTCTCTTTCGGCAGCATGGGCGTGAATTGGCCGTCGATAGGCTCGGAGAAGTGAACCCAGTCATCGGGCGGAAACGCCTGGGGATGCAAGGCCGCCCACGCTTCGCGAATCGCGGCCACAACGAAGATGGAGCCGGTCACGAGGATGAGGTCGTCGGGGCTGGCCAAAGCCAACGCCCGGTCCAGAGCCGTCGCTGCGTCCGTGGTGACGATGATTTCCTTGTGCGGAAATATCTCCCGCGCTGCGCTGTACAGTTGTGCGGGATCCGCGGCGCGGGGATGGAAGCTGCGTGTGAGCACGATGGCCCAGGCTTCGTTCCCCAAAATTTTGAGCATTCCTGCGATGTCTTTGTCCTTCGAGACGCCAAACAGGAGGATGACGCGTCGCCTTCCGAATGTGGTCAGCGTGTTTTTGAGCCGGGTGGCGCTGTCGCGATTGTGGGCGCTATCCAGCACGATGGCGGGTTGCTGCGACAACGCCTCCAAACGCCCGGGCCAAAAGGTGTGGGCCAGGCCCGAGCGGATGATTTGGGGCGTCAGCGAAACGCCCCGGGGCTTCAGCGCCGAGACCAGGGCCACGGCCACGGTGGCGTTGATGGCCTGATGCGCGCCGGTCAGGGGGATTTCAACATCTGTAATGGTACTATCTGGGCCGTAAATGTCAAGCCGAAGGCCCGCGGGGGTCTGTTCGCGGATATCCCAGCGCCAGTCTTCGCCCACGCGAATCAACGGCGCTCCCACCTCGCGGGCGGTGCGGCGGATGACTTCCATGGCCGCGGGCGGCTGCGGGCCTGTTACCACTGGCGCGCCCGGCTTGATGACGCCCGCTTTTTCGGACGCGATGTCGGCGATGTTATCGCCCAGCAAGTCGGTGTGCTCCAGGCTCAGCGCGGTGATGGCGCAGGCTGCGGGCGCGATCACGTTGGTGGCGTCCAACCGTCCGCCCAGGCCGACTTCCAGCACCGCCCAATCCACCGGGGGCCGGGCGAAGTGCATGAACGCCAGCAGGGTGATGATCTCGAAGGTAGTGGTTCCGGGCAGGGATTCGACCACGGGACGGGCTTCTTCCCACAAAGCCACAAGCCGCTCGCGGGCGATGAGTCGGCCATCGATGCGCAGACGCTCGCGGAATGTGTGCAAATGAGGCGATGTGTATAATCCGGTGCGATAACCCGCGGCTTGCAAGATAGCCGTGGTCATGGCCGAGGTGGAGCCTTTGCCCTTGCTGCCGGCGATGTGCAGCGAGGGGAACGCGTCCTGCGGATCGCCCATGCGTCGCACCAGCTCTCGCATCCGATGGAGATTGTAGGTCTCGGCGTTGTAGGGATGTTGCCGGTTGCGGCTGTAATCAACGTGGGCGAATATCTCCCGCAGCGTGCGGGCGTAGGCGTCGGAGGTCATGGTATAAGCATGGGGCGTAACTGCTAAGGTAGGCTGTCTGTTTTCGGTGGCTTGGCTCCTGCAGCGGCAGCCCCCCCTCGCTCCCCCTCGCTTGCGGGGGGGAGGGCTCTCCGCCTGCAAAAAAACTTTGCAAGCCAGCGGTTTCCTCCCCTGCAAAGGAGCGAAGCGACTGGCGGGGGAGGGCCGGGGTG
>JALXAF010000104.1 GCA_026992375.1 Anaerolineae bacterium | reverse complement strand
CCCGGCCTCCCTTTTGCCCCCACCCCGACCCTCCCCAGCGGGGGGAGGCCGGGAGGGGTGCTTGTTGCCGGGCCTAATTTGAAATTGCTGATACTATAAACAACAATTGAACATCCCCCATCATCTAACCCTCACACCCCAAAGGAGAGCAACATGTTAGAACTACGCAAGGGCGTCGACATCCTGACCGATATCGGCGGCATTCACACCCTGGATGAGGCCCAGGCCCTGTTCGCTCAGAGGCTGGACGCGAAAAATCAGGCGAAGCTGGCGCGGATCACGAACGAGGAAGCGCTGCTGACCATCGCCAATTCCATTGCCATGTGCAACCCTGACAACGTCTTCATCAACACCGGATCGCCCGAAGATGTCGAGTGGGTGCGGCAATTCAGCTTGGAGCGCAAGGAAGAAGAGCCGCTGAAGATGCCCGACCACACCATCCATTTCGACCTGCCCGAAGAGCAGGCCCGCATCATCGATCGCACCTTCTACATCGTCAATCCGGGCGAAGATATCAGCGTGCTGGCCAAGAAAATCGAGCGGGACGCGGCCTACGACTACGTGCAGAAGTATATGGTCGGCATCATGGAAGGGATGACGATGCTGGTGGGATTTTATTCGCGGGGGCCCATCGGAGCCAAGGCCGCGGTCCCTGCGCTGGAGATCACCAGCTCGGCCTATGTGATGCACAGCGCCAACATCCTCTATCGCAACGCGTACGACCAGTTCGACGCGGAAATCGAGCGAGCGGGCGTGCTTTTCAAGAATCTCCATTCGCAGGGCCCAAATCGACCGGAGGACCTGCCCAACGCGCGGGTGTTCATGGATCGCAGTTGGCTGACCACTTACAGCACTTTCTGCACCTACGCGGGCAATACGCTGTTGCTGAAGAAGGGCAATCACCGCTTTGCGGTGGATCTGGCCACTTATTTCAAGGTAGGCGAGGAGCTTTCGGAGCACATGTTCATCACCGGCATGACCGGGCCGGGCGGACGCAAGACCTTCTTCGCGGGGGCAGCGCCTTCGGGCTGCGGCAAGACCACCACGGCCATGGTGGGCTCCGATTTCATCGGCGACGATCTGGCCCAGCTCTGGATCGAAGAATCCAACGGCACGCTGCGGGCCATCAATCCCGAAAAAGGCATCTTTGGCATCATCAAGGATGTCAACTGGGAGGGCGATCCTTATCTGATGAAGTGTCTACGCGAGGAGGGCACGGAGGTCATCTGGTCCAACGTGCTCATCAAGGATGGCGTGCCCTACTGGGATGGGTGCTGTGACGATCCGCCCGAGGAGGGCGTCAATTTCCAGGGTAAATGGTGGAAGGGCAAGACCGACGCCCATGGCAATCCCATCCCCATCTCGCATCCCAACGCCCGGGTGACTGTGCCCGCCGAGGCCATCGCCAACTACAATCGGGAGATCGCAGAGAGCCCGGCCGGCGCGCCAGTGCGGGTCATCACCTATTCGGGCCGCGACGCCGACACCATGCCTCCGGTGTGGGTGGCAAAAAATCCTGATGAGGGCGTCGCCATCGGCGCGTCCATCGTCTCTGCGGCCACGGCCACTGAGATCGGCGCCAAGGGCGTGCGGCGGCAGCCCTGGGCCAATTCGCCTTTCATTCCGGGTGCGCTGGGCGATTACATGAAGGCTCAGTTCGAGTTCTTCAACTCGCCCAAATTCAGCGAGGGCAACCGCCCGCTTATGTCCGGGCTCAACTACTTCCTCACCCACGAAGCCCGGGGCGGCTCGGGCAAGGGCTTGCTGGGCGAAAAGCGCGACGTGCGGGTGTGGCTTTCCTGGCTGGAGCGACGCTCCCATGAAGAGGTGGACGCCATCGTGACGCCCATCGGTTATCTGCCCCTGTACGAAGACCTGAAACAGCTCTTCGCGGACATCATCGACAAGGAATACCCTCGCGAGCTGTACGACATGCAGTTCTCCCTCTACATCGATAACCTCATCGGGCGCATCGATTTGCAGGCCGAGGCGTATAGCAAGGAGATCCGCATTCCCCCGCGTCTGTTCGAGGTGTACAAGAAGCAGCGCGAGGGACTGATGGCGCTGAAGGAGAAGTACGGCGCCATCGTCACGCCCGATCAGCTCATCGAGGCTGGCGGAATCAACTAATTCCCTTCCACTATCGACCAATCAAACGCCCGGGCCGCGCGCTCGGGCGTTTGCGCGTCAAGCGGTCGCAATTAAATCGGCAATAGTAGTGGCTGTCACGTCCGCCCGGCGATTAAGTAGCCGGGCTACAAAACAGCGCCGGATAAATCCGGCTAGCCCCGCAGGACTTCATCCCC
>JALXAF010000103.1 GCA_026992375.1 Anaerolineae bacterium | reverse complement strand
AGGAGACGATGATAATGATCAGCACCGGCACAAAAATCCGCACAACGTAATACATCAAATGCCGGTTGGCCGTAAATCCAAAGCTGAATTGGGATACATCATCGATGTCCTCGATCTCCGTCCATTTCTCCTGGATCACCCATTCTTCTTCGCCCAGTTGGTTGCCCGTATCGGAAAAATTGGGCAGCTCGGTGAAGGTGAAGAGATGGTTGGGGAACACCTGGCGGATGCGGATGTAGAATGTCTGGGTGTCGAAGGGATAGAGTCGGAAATTGAAATCGGGCGCTTGCAGGGTGACGGTGGAGCGCTCGTAGTAGATGGCCCGACCATCGCTGAACACCACCACCAGCCCGTTCTGGATATCGCGGCGCCCCTGCTGATTGAAATAAACGAACTCGGGCCAGACCGTGCCGTGAGCGGCCGCATATTTGATGAAATCGCTGATGCTGAGAGACTTGTATTTGCAATCGCAGGTCGCGGGATCAAACGCCAGCTTGGGGTCTTGCCATTCCATCCGCAGCGTATCCACCACGCCGAAATTCTCCGATTTCTGATCCACGTCGGTGATTTGATCCATCTTGACGCCGATCTGCACAGGGATGGGCTCTTGCAGCACCGTCTCGCCGGGCGTGGGCTGCGCCTGCCCGGTGAGCACATCGGGCGCATTGACGCCCACCAGCATCCGAAAATCGCTGCTCTCGACGCCCTCGCCCGTTTCATCCAGCGTCAGGGTGTAATTTTCCGCGTCCTGTTTCAGCGTGTATTGCAGCGTCACGTTTTTTTGCCCATCTTTCGTAGTGAATCCCACGGCCAGCAGCTTGTCTCCATAATCCTTCAATCGGATGATAGGAGAGCCGCCGGCCGAAGTTTCGGCGTAGGCGTAAATCGTATCGCCAGCTTTGAGCGGACGAATATGAAATTGCTTTGGCGCGCCGGCTTTCACCGTCCCGGTTATTTCCTGCACTGCCTGCATCGGCGGGAAAATCTGAATCTCCGAAACGAAATCCCGGCCCGTCGGCTTGGCCTCGCCCGTCAGCACGCCCGGTTCGTTGACCCCCACCGCCAGGCTGAATTTCCCCCAGTTGGGGTGCGCCGGATTGGGGTACACCAGGATTTTGTAATCGCCATCTTCAGGAATCACACTCTCGAATGCGGCGTCATAACCGCCCCCGCTGTCATCATCCCAGACGATGAAATGCTTGTCCGCAAAATCGGGCAGCATGGCCACGGGATCGCGGCCTTCGGTGATGGCTTTGTTCACCGCCTCGTTGAAGGCGAGATCGATCTTGAGCACATCGGCGTCTCCGCTCACCAGTGCGGCCAGCGGATCGAGATTGCCGGTCTCGGTATGCACCTTGACATACAGCCGATCCAGGGTTTTCAAATCCTTCACCCGGTAAACCAGACCAAACCCATGGGGTATGACCTCGCCCTGGATGATTTGCACCTTTTTTACAGGTTCATCAGCTCGTACGCGCAGAGGGAACAGCGGGGGCAATTGAATGGCTATGAGCGCAGCCAGGACGAACAATCGCAGCGACCGTCCCGCTGTCCCTTTCTTCCGACGCCGACGAAAGCGCATCATGAAATCTCCAATTCGTACTGTTCGAGCTTACGCTTTTCCATATAGAACTTGATGAAGGCTGCGCCGATGAACACTGCCAAAACGCCTAGCCCGACGATGACAGGCCGCCAATCCTGCGGGGTTTTCATATTTATTAGGCTGTTCTGCTTCCACTGAGCATAATCCTCTTGCAAACGCACTGTCCGCTCTCCTGTATGGATGAGGGTGGATTTTCAGCAACAGGTAATGCCCGCATCATCGGATTCTTCGCCCGACTCTGGATGATGTCTGACCGCCGCCATTTTCTCTTCGGGCAGCAACATGCGCTGCAGGCTGACGCCCGCCTCGGCCAGAAACTGCCGGGCGATGTTATCGGGATATTCGCCCGCATACACCACCCGCTTGATGCCAGCGTTGATGATCATCTTGGCGCAGGTGAGACAGGGCTGATGGGTGACGTAAATCGTGCCCCCCTTCACCGAGACGCCATGATAAGCCGCCTGGATGATGGCGTTTTGTTCTGCGTGCAGGGTGCGCACGCAATGCCCGTCCACGATCAAATGCCCGACGTCATCGCAATGGGGCAGGCCCGAGGGCGAGCCGTTGTAGCCTGTTGTGAGAATGCGGCGGTCGCGTACGATGATCGCGCCCACGTGCGCCCGGTCGCAGGTGCTGCGCTCGGCCACCTTCAGGGCGATGCCCATAAAATACTCGTCCCAACTCGGCCGTTTGCTCATAGGATTGCCTCACGCTGTGCCGAACTGACGGTCGCCCGCGTCGCCCAGACCGGGAACGATGAACCCTGGCGGGGGATCGCCGGGCTTCTCGGGCTCGGGCGTCAGGCGTTGATCCAACGCGGCCAGGAAGATATCCACATCGGGGTGGGCCTCGGCCAGGTGTTTGACGCCCTCAGGCGCGCCGATGATGCCCATGTATTTGATGCGATTGGCCCCCCAGCGTTTGAGAATGTCAACCGTCGCCACCGCTGAACCGCCCGTCGCCAGCATGGGGTCCAGCACCAGCACGACCTGCACCGTAGGCGCGACTGGCAGCTTGTTGTAGTACTCCACGGGCTTCAGAGTGCGCTCATCCCGATAGAGACCGATATGCCACACCTCTGCCTGGGGCACCAACTCCCAGACGCCATTGACCATGCCCAATCCGGCCCGCAGGATGGGCACCAGTCCAATGCGCTCTTGCAGCTCGAAGCCTTCGGCTTCCGCCAGCGGCGTTTGTACCGTGATAGGCTCCAATTCTAAATCCATGGTGGCTTCATAGGCCAGCAAGATTGTAATCTCGCGAATCAAATTCCGGAATTGCAGAGAATCGGTGTCCTTTTTGCGCAGTTTGGTGACTTTGTGCTGAATGAGGGGATGGGTGGAAACATGAACTTTAGCCATTTTTATTTTCCCCGATAGATTGAATGAGTGGCCGCAAAGTTGCGGCAGAAAAGGTGCACTGTGTTGAAAAGGATCGTTGGCGCGTCATGGCATGACGCAATCCATTATTTCCTTTGGTTTTGACGCGAGCTCGCCCGCAATGGAACGGCTTTGACCAGCTTCATTTACGCCAGCCTGACAGGCGGTGAAAAAAGAAAAGCTGACATTACAACGAATTGTAACGCCAGCTCTCGGAATCGTCAACAACAGTTTTGCTCACTCCACGGGGAAATGCCAGCGGGTTCGCTGCGGGCTCATGCCTCGTCGCAGCATCCGCTCCACCTCGCTTTGGCATTTGACGCACAGCGTGGCTTCGGGCTTTACTTCCAGACGTTCCTGCGGAATTTCCGCGCCGCATCGTTCGCAGACGCCATATTGACCAGCCGCGATGATCTTGAGGGCATGATCCACTGCCGCAAGCTTGGCCTCCAGCGTTTCGAGCAGCGTAGCGCTTTTTTCCCGCTCGATGATCTCCGGATCACCTTCTTCCACATCTACATCGACTTCGCTTTTCAGCGTCTGCTTCAGCGCTTCGATATCTCCTAACAGCGATTCCCGCTCCTGGAGCAACACGTGCTTGTTCTGTTCGACAAATTGAGCTTCCAACATTCTATTTCATCCTCCTGAAGGGGGCGTAAATCCACGATTTTTTCATCGTATGGAAACGTAGGTTTTTCGTCTTTGAAAAACCAAAGAATTAGGCGCAATCTTTTACCATAAGACGACGCATTTCGTCAAACTAAAGGAAGATAAAACAGGTCATTGACTTGTTGTAGAACAAACGACCGTCTATAATACTCGAAGAACGGCAAGTCGTTGCTTTGAAAATAGATCTCACGCAAAGACGCCAAGGCGCAAAGGGAAAAGAAGCAAAAAATTCTTGGCGGCTTTTGCGCCTTTGCGTGAGATATTCATCCGCACCGGCGGGCCACCGCTCATGGCAACTGTTCCGAAACGAAAATCCACAGGCCATTTACACGCAATTCTCATGCCCGACCGTCCAATCGACCCCAACGCCCAACCCGCCGATAGCCTGGATGCAGCGCTGCGCATCAAGCGCCTGGATGAGCTATATGGCCAGGACAAGGTGCGCAACAATCTCGAGATTCTCATCGCAGCGGCGCGCCATCGCCAGGAAACCCTGGATCACATCTTGCTCTACGGCCCGCCCGGTCTGGGCAAGACCACCATCGCCCACATCGTGGCCAATGAGATGGATGTCAATCTGAAGGTGACCGCGGGCCCGGCCATCGAGCGGGCGGGCGATCTGGCGGCCATCCTCACCAATCTGCGACGGGGTGACATCCTCTTCATCGACGAGATTCACCGGTTGGGACGGGCGGTGGAGGAAATCCTCTATCCGGCCATGGAGGATTTCGCCCTGGACATCATCATCGGCAAGGGGCCCAGCGCCCGCAACATCCGCCTGAAGCTACCCCATTTCACCGTCATCGGCGCCACGACGCGGCTGGCGTTGCTGACCTCGCCCCTGCGGGCCCGGTTTGGCGTGGTGCTGCGCTTCGATTTCTACGATGTCCCCTCGCTGGAGCGCATCGTGCGCCGGGCGTGCGAGCTCACCCAGACGCCTTATGAGCCCGACGGCGTGCGCGTCATCGCCCAGCGGGCCCGGGGCACGCCCCGGGTGGCTTTGCGCCTCTTCCGCCGGGTGCGCGATTTCGCCCAGGTGCGGGCCGAGGGCGTTATCACCGGCGATGTGGCCGAGGCCGCGTTGAACCTGCTGGAGATCGACGCCCTGGGCCTGGACAGCCTGGATCGCACCGTGCTGGAAGCCATCATCACCAAGTTTGGCGGCGGGCCCGTGGGCCTGGACACCCTGGCCGCGTCCGTCAGCGAGGAGTCGGACACCATCATGGACGTGGTGGAGCCTTATTTGCTGCAACTGGGTTTTTTGGAGCGCACCCCGCGCGGGCGCGTAGCCACGCGCCGGGCCTACATCCACCTGGGCTATCCCTACACCGTCGACGACGCGCCGGGCCAGGCATCGCTGTTCTAAAATCATCCTTTCTAGCTCGGTCTCTTATCGATGTAGCCTTTGCAGTTTGTACAGGAAAATGCCTCACGCAAAGTCGCAGAAACCGATTTGTCAAAATTCGTGTCAAATACTACTTGACAAATCGCCAGAAATCCCATAAGCTTTGGATGAATACCCCCCCCCCGTTTCTTCGGGAACGGGCCGCGAGGCCGCACTTCGGGTGCGGTCTCTGCTTTTATCATTGGATGAACCGGTAATGAAGCAGAGAACCTATGTCTACATAGATGGTTTCAACCGTTATTATGGCGCATTCAAAGGGACGCCTTACAAGTGGTTAAATTTACAGATGATGTGTGAGTTGCTATTGCCGAAAAATGAAGTTGTGCGTATTAAATACTTTACTGCTCGGGTCAATGGGAGAACTGGTGATCCAAATCAAGCGGAAAGACAGCAAATTTATCTGCGAGCGTTGCGAACAATTCCAAATCTTGAAATTATTTACGGTCATTTTCTTACACATACTGTCAGTATGCGAGTTGCAAATCCTGGGCCAAATGAACCAAAGTATGTAAGCGTGTTGAAGACAGAGGAAAAAGGCTCTGATGTCAACATCGCAGCTCATCTCATCAATGATGGTTACCAAAAAAGGTACTGGAGTCTGGCGAAAACTATTTTGGCTACTCGAAACGGTCTTTTTCACCACAGATTGCACGGATTTCACGGATTTTTTGTTTGATTTTTCTCCTTTTTCTGTGAAAATCCGTGGAAATCTGTGGTTAGAATAAAAACGCCAGTGTCCAGAAAGGTATAAGGTAGCGGTGGTCATTACTAATGATTCAGATTTACGAGAACCGATTCGGATTGTTCGCCAGGAACTGAATTTAGAAGTGGGAGTCATCAACCCACGCCCGAGACGAACAAGCAAAGAACTGGCGCGAGAAGCGTCATTTGTCAAGTCAATTCGCAAATGGATTTTGAAAGATAGTCAGTTTCCTGATCTATTGCAAGACGCTTATGGAGAAATCCGTAAGCCTACCGGATGGTAAAGGATTCAGGTTGTGCGAAGACGTCAGCAATTTCCATTCCAAGCACAGCCAAGGCGTAAAATATAATGAAAACCGCAGCTATCACGCCCCGCATCGGATACACATTCAAAAACCGCACCCGCGAATTCTTTCTGAAATGGCGCACGACCTATTGGTACGCCATCGTCATGGCGGGTGGCGAGCCCGTCCCCATCTACCCCGGCGACGATCTGGACGCCCTATGCCCCGCGCTGGATGGCGTCGTCCTCACCGGCGGTGGGGATGTGCATCCCCGGCATTTCGGGCAGGAGCCGGATGGAACGCAGATGGATTCCGTCCACGAAGGCCGGGATGAGCTGGAACTGGCCATCGCCCGCCGGGCCGCGGCCAGCGGCAAGCCTCTGCTGGGCATCTGCCGCGGCATCCAGGTGATGAACATCGCCCTGGGCGGTGGTCTCATCCAGCACATCGAGGGGCACGCACAGGTAGCCAACACCTTCGAAGGCCCGCCCACGCAGCACGCTGTGTGCATCGAGCCGGACAGCCTGTTGGCCCGAACTCTGGACAACGGCGCCACCGCCACGGTCAACACCTACCATCATCAGGCTGTGCCCGCGGATGACCTGGCGCCGGGCCTGCGAGCCACAGCCTGGGCCGAGGATGGCGTGATCGAAGCGCTGGAGATGCCCGGACATCCCTTCTACATCGGCGTGCAATGGCATCCCGAGCGCCTGTACGAGCTGGGCCCGGAACAGCGTAACCTGTTTCGGGCGCTGGTGGCAGCGGCAAAAAACGGGCGATCGGGGTAACGCCGGGGCTGGTTTTCTCATCTAATCGAGGCTGCTCCAGTTCTTCGCCCGATTTTCCTTGTCGAGCTGTGAAGATCAGCGTTTCTTTACGCCCCTGCGCTTCAATCTCTTACGAATGACGGAATAAATCTATGCAACTCATCGCCACGCCCGACGTTTGCGCCCCGGTCGAGCCCGAGGCCATCGAACAACCCAACTTCATCCCCACATCGGATTTCGATTATCATCTGCCGCCCGAACGCATCGCCCAGACGCCCATCGAGCCGCGGGATCACGCCCGCATGATGGTGCTGGATCGCAAAACGGGCGCAATCGAGCACAAGCATGTTTACGACATCGTCGATTATCTGCGGCCGGGCGACCTGCTGGTGTTGAACGACACCCGGGTCATTCCCGCGCGGTTGCTGGGCCGCAAGGAAACCGGCGGCCAGGCCGAGGTCTTTTTGCTGCGCCCGCTACAGGATGGCCGCTGGGAGGCGCTGGTGCGGGGCAAGAACCTGACGCCGGGCAAGCGGGTCATCATTGAGAGCGAGAGCCAGCAGGCGGTTGCCACCATCGAGGCGGATTTGGGCGGGCCCAAGCGCGTCGTCAGCTTTGATCAGGACATCGACGACATCCTGGAAGACATCGGCCACATCCCCCTGCCGCCCTACATCCACGAAACGCTGGCGGACCCGGAGCGCTATCAGACCATCTACGGCTACAAGGAGGGCGCAGTGGCCGCGCCCACCGCGGGGCTGCACTTCACCGGCGATCTGCTGATGGACTTGCGCAGCCGCGGCGTCCAGTTCGTCTACGTCACCCTGCACGTGGGGTTGGGCACCTTCCAGCCAGTGAAAGAGGAGAACGCGCTGGAGCACGAGATGCACAGCGAATGGATGGAGATGACCAACACCACGGCCCGGCTCATCAACGACACCCGTCTGGCGGGCGGGCGCATCGTGGCGGTGGGCACCACCAGCGTGCGGGTGCTGGAAACCGCGGCCAAGATCTCCCTGGGCCTGGAGCCCAGTGACCCCGCTCCGCCCAACCTGGTCTGCGG
>JALXAF010000102.1 GCA_026992375.1 Anaerolineae bacterium | reverse complement strand
TGAGGATGGCGACCGGAAAGGGGGCCTGCACCAGTTCGCGCAGGGGCCTGGTATCCAGCTCGGTGAGGATGGACCAGGCGGTGGACAAGGAAGTGACAGAAGCCATAGCGCCCCATTATAAACGAAATGGTCTGTTTCGAGCCAGCCGCCGAAAATAATCGAATCCCCAAACCAATGCGGTCTCTTGCGATTGATATGATAATTGCAATTTCACTTACAATTCGATACAATTATAGATAGACGGATTTTTCTTGGCAGGTGTTGCGTGAAAAGTTCTCTTTGTCGCATTGTCCATGCCAGCAGCATTCTCTATAGGGAGTTAGCCACTAATGACGGTTTCACCTCATTCATCTGAGACAGATGTAAACATCTCGGATGACGCTTTGATGTCAATGCTATCTCGTTTGGTGGAAGAAGATCATGAAATGGCGCGAGCTATTTCTGTTCAACGCGTCTTGCCCTGGGATTGCATTGCTCCAGCAGAAGAAATAGCGGACTATCTTTATATCGTCATCGATGGACTGGTGCAGATGCTCATCACCAACAAAGAAGGACGGCGATTGGTCACCTCGGTGTTGGGGCCCGGGACGGTGTTTGGTGAAGAAAGCGTGTTTGAATTTGCTAATCGTGGCCCCAATTATTGCGCACAGGCGGTCAAGCCCAGCGTTTTGTGGAGACTCCCCGCGGATCAGGCAAAAATATCTCTGAACGAACACCCGGAATTGCGTCTGGCCTTGCTGCGCACATTCGGGCTGCGCCTGGTTCAGGTGGAAAATCGCTTGGAGGAGGTGGCTTATCACTGGCTGCCCGAACGCCTCGCCGCTGAAATTATCCGGCGAAGCCGTTACGCGGAAAGCAATCAGATACGGCTCAGCCATCAGGCGTTGGCGGATATTCTGGGAACTTACCGTGAGACCATCAGCGCCATCCTGCGCGATTTCCGCGAAGCGGGCTGGGTGAAGTTGGGTTATCGGCGCATTACGATTCTGAATATGGCCGCATTGAAAAACCTTGCGGGGACTGTCAGAGACTAACGCCGCTGGGGAAACTCAATTCGCCGCGAAGATTGCTCGCCAACTGCCGCCGCCTTTCATCCGAAGATAGATGCTTCTGCGCCAGGAGAAACATAAGCTTGACCAGGGCCACGCTGGGCGTCATATCGTTGCCCGAAACGACGCCAGCGTCCAGCAAGCGACGCCCCGCCGCGTAGGCGTGCAATTGCACAATCTCCCGGCGCTGTTGGGTGATGTCCACCGTCAGCAATCTGCGTTCGCTGACGGCCCGTTCGATGACTTCGAGCAAGCCCGGCGCGCCGGGAATGTTGCCGCTGCCGAGAGTCTCCAGCACAAGGCCTCGGATGAGCGCGTCTATCAGAGCGTCCAGCAGTTGGGGCGTCATGCCCGGAAATATCTTGATCAGAGCCACTTTTGAGGAGAGCTTCTGATGCACTGTCAGATACTCGGGGATGGAAGATCTGGGCGGAATGGTCGGATAATGAATGTACACTCCAACCCGAGCCAGCGGGGGGAAGTTTGGGGATGAAAACGCGTCGAAGGTAAAAAGGGACGTTTTGACGGCTCGATTGCCGCGCAACAAAAGCCCATCGAAATAGACGCCCACCTCCTTCACGCTCGGATGCCTGATGGATGCCAGTTCGACCACTGTAATGAGATTATTTCGAGCGTCGTTCCGCACAGCGCCGATGGGGAGTTGTGCGCCAGTAAGGATGACCGGCTTGTGCAGGCCTTCCAGCAAAAAGGAAAGGGCGGCCACGGTGTAAATCATGGTGTCGGCGCCGTGCAGGATCACGAAGCCATCGTACTCATCATAACGTTCTCCGATATGCCGGGCCAGCTTGATCCAGTCCTGCGGGCCCAAATCCACCGAATCTCGCGACGGCTCCAGGGTGGCGTAATCCTAATCGCCCAGCAAATTGAGTTCAGGTGCATATTAAAGATCCTCGATGCTCGCGGGCTCCAATGCGTCATCTTCGCGGAGCACCATGCCGATGGTTCCGCCTGTGTAGATTAGATGGATCATGACTCCTCCTGATTCAGATGACGAGTCTCTGGCGCATGGCAAACTGGATGATATCAGCTTCATGCCTGAAGCCTGCTTTGCGCATCATATTGAATCGATGCCTTTCGACTGTTCGCACGGAGATGCCCAATTTTTGGGCGATTTCATTGTTCGTGTATCCCTGGGCGACAAAGATCAGAACCTCCCGCTCTCTGCGGGTCAAACGTTCGAGGAGGTCGACAGCATCCTTCCCGCTTTGCAAACGTTTCTGATAATCTCGCACTTTTTGCATCGTGAACGGCGGACCAAGATATTGCTCCCCCCGGGCGACCGCCTTGATGGCGTCGATCAGGCAAGCGGAATCCGCATCCTTGACGACGAAACCAAGAGCTCCCTCCTGTAACGCCTGAGCAACGTAACTCACATCTTTGTGCATGGTGAAAACAACCACTCGGGTTGTGATAGTGCGCATCTTGCGAATAGAGCGGATGATTTCGAGGCCCGGGATATCGGGCATGACCAAATCGAGCGCCAGCACGCGGGGCTTGAGACGCGCCACCTCTTCGATGATTTTTTTGCTGTCGGTGGTGCATCCCAACAAACGCAATTCCGGGTCCAGCTCAACCATACTGGCAATGCCCTTCAGCACAATCTGATGATCATCCGCCAGATAGACGGTGATGGGATAGGTCATAAGTTCCTCCTCACTGTTCGACGTTCACTACTTGGACGTCACCGATTGAGCAACGGCAAATTGGCGGAGATGACGGTCCCTCGCCCGATCACACTCTCAACAATCAATTCACCGCCCAACAGGTGAACGCGTTCTTGCATACCGTGTAGTCCGCTGGAATCACGCGCCGTCAGCGCCGACTCTGGAGCAAAACCTACGCCTTTATCTACAACAGTCACGTTGATTTGCCTCTCATCGGCCTGCACCGTGACGATCGCCTTATCGATCTGCGCATGACGGGCCACATTGGTCAAAGATTCCTGCACGATACGATACACGGTGATCTCGATGGTCTGAGAGAAACGACGATTGGCGATGCCCGAGTGGTTGAAGTTCACCCGAATGCCCGTCTGGGCCGAGTAGCGCTCGAAGTGCCACAGCAACGTGGGCAAGAGTCCCATGTCATCCAGCATGGATGGGCGGAAGGAGAGCGAAAGCTCTCTTACTGTTTCCGTTAGATTCGATTGCATCTGACGAGCATCGTGCAGTGCATTCAGTCCTTCTTCCGAAAGCGTAAAATGTTGCGCTCTTTCCAGAGCGAATTTCATGCCAATAAGCTGCTGACCAATCTCATCATGCAGCTCTCGGGCGATACGCGCTCGTTCATCCTCATAAGCCTTGACCAGCTTTTGAGCCTGCTCCTTGAGAAGCGCCTCTGTCTCCTTGCGCCAGGTGATGTCGGTGGCGACCCCTAGACCAACGATCCGCTCATCCAAGACCATCTTGGTGAGAGCCACATCCATCCATATCCACGATCCCGCTTTGGTTTTCACCTGCAACTCAAAATGCGTGTTTTCTCCGACGTCAAGCGCTGCCATTTTTTCGCCACTTGCAGCCAGCGCTTCAGGTGGAATGATCTCGTTGGCGTCGATGGATATCAGCTCTTCGGGCGTATACCCCAAAATGGCTTGGGAGGACCTGTTGATATAGAGTATCTCGCCGAATTCACTCACAATGAAAACCGAAGCTGGCAGTAGCTCGGCCAGCGATCTGAATTTCGACTCGCTCTTCTCCAGCGCTTTTAGCAATTTCTTCTGTTCAGTGACATCATGCATGACTACGAGCACCGCCAATTCTCCCCTCTCGATGAAAGGAAAGGCAACGGTTTCGGCCAGAAAAACATCACCATCAGAGCGCATAATGCGTTCGTTTACCACTGGCACTGGCGTTCCGGTGCGTAAGAGCGTTTTGATGCGCTTTCGAACCTTTTCGTGCTCATCAGGATGCAAAAACTCGAAAACCGTACGTCCGACGATATCATCTTCGGTTTCGATCCGTAGCATTTGCAGCGCCGTTTGATTGGCGAAAAAGATCACGCCGTTTTTATGAATAATTGTGGCGTCGGGCAAAAGACTGACCAGTTGGCGGAAACGCCTCTCCCTTTCCTGAATCGCTTGCTGTTGTCGTTTTTGTTCTGTTATATCCCGGAATATCACCAAAATAGCGTTTTGATCCGCAGCCAGGGTCATCGGAAAAGCGGCCACTTCAACATCAATGGTCTCACCGTCCAAACGAATGAATTTCTCTTCGACATAAGGTGCAACAGGAGATAATTCTCTGGAATCCTGAACCTGTAGTTCCTGAATACGTTTCAGGGCTCGCTCGCGGTGATCTGGATGAACAAAATCGATGACCGGCTTTCCCAGGATGTCCTCAGCACTCTTCGCCCGTATCATGGTCACGCCCGCTGAGTTGATGAAAGTGGCGACGCCATTGGTATGCACGGCAATGCCCATGGGAATTAGATCAATGAGTTGCTGCATGAACGCTGTTTGGTTGGCGTGTTCCCGCTCAATGCGCTCCAGGCGACTCAATCGCTTGCGCAGAGACGCCAATTCTCGTTCAAGTTGGACGCAGCCATCGTTGCCGGGCGCTTTATCGGGTTGTCGAGGCGGAGAAAATGACTCTTTTGTTTCCATATCCGTTGGTTGCGTTTGTGTTTTTGGAAATTCCAAAATGACTTGGCGGCGCGACAGAAACAGGGTGTATGGTGGAGACAATCAACGCAGCATCGCAGCCATCAAGAGGAATATATGTCATCCAACGCAAAAACCATTGTACATGAAATGCGCAAAGAATTCGAATTGATCGGCAATTTCAAATTTGGACTGGTGAAAAGCCCCTGTCCCAGCTGCCCTTTCCCATGCAGTCAGCCAGAGCTTTATCCCCACATCTGTCCTTTCTGCCAGTCATTCCAATCCTTCGCCGGGGAGCCCTCCTGGTTTGCAGCGGATTTTTTCGGATTGAGGTCGGGTATCCATCCTCGGACTTTCCCTCCTGGTCGTCCGCCATGATGCAGAAACCCCCGCCCGGCGAACTGGATGGGGGCTTTTGTAGTCACAGGATGGCGGGCGCTCATGAGGAGCTGGATTGCTCCACATCCACCGAGGGGAGATCCACGGCGATGGGTTCGGGTGCCCCCTTGCGAAAAACGATGTTCGTCGCTTTCAGCGCCTTGGGCTCGGTGACCGCGGGATCGATATCCGCGTCCACGATGATGAGATCGCCCGTGCCGAATTCGCCCTGCAGCAGCCGCTTGCTCAACGGGCTTTCGATCGCCCGCTGCAAGACCCGACGCAGCGGGCGAGCGCCGTATTCGGGATCATAGCCTTTGGCTCCCAGCACGCGGCGGGCCGTATCGGTGAGCTGGATGCTCAAGCCCTGCTCCTCCAGCCGCCCGGCGATGTCTTTCATCTGCAAATCCACAATCTGCAGGATCTGCTTGTCGCTGAGCACATGGAAGGGGATGATCTCATCCACCCGGTTGAGAAATTCGGGCCGGAAGGTCTGCTTGAGGTCTTTCTGGATATCGCTGAGCAGACGAGCTTCATCCATGCCCGCGTCCGCCTGGAAACCGATGCGGCGGGTTTCGGTGACGCGTCGCGAACCCACGTTAGTGGTCATAATGATGACGGTGTTGCGGAAATCAACGGTGCGCCCGTGACCGTCGGTGAGTCGGCCATCCTCCAGAATTTGCAGCAGGGTATTCCACACTTCGGGGTGGGCCTTTTCCAGCTCGTCGAAGAGGATAACCTGATAGGGGCGACGGCGCACGGCCTCGGTGAGCTGGCCGCCCTCGTCGTAGCCCACATAGCCGGGAGGCGAGCCCATCAGACGGCTGGCGGTGTGGGATTCTTTGTATTCGCTCATATCGATGCGCAGCAAAGCGTCGGGATCATCGAAGAGGAATTCGGCCAGGGCCCGGGCCAGTTCGGTCTTGCCCACGCCGGTGGGGCCCAAGAAGATGAAGGAGCCAATGGGACGGCGGGGATCCTTGAGGCCCGCGCGGGATCGACGAATCGCGTCCGAGACCGCGACGATGGCTTCATCCTGCCCGATGATGTGCTCGTGCAGATACGACTCCATGCGCAGCAGCTTCTCGCTTTCCGATTCCAGCATCTGGCTGACGGGGATGCCGGTCCAGGCGTGAACGATCTGGGCGATGGCTTCTTCATCCACCACATTGTTCAGGCCCGATTGCGCCTGCCAGCTCTGATGGTGCAGGTTGTATTCCTGTTCGCGACGGATGAGCTCGGTCTTGAGTTCCGCCCCCAGGGCGTAATCCCGCTCGGCCCAGGCTTTTTCCTCTCGCTCGCGCAGGTCCGCCAGCTCTCGCTTCATCTTCTTGAGCTCGGGCGGCTCGGAATGCAGGGCGACGCGCTTGCGAGCGCCTGCTTCGTCGATGAGATCGATGGCCTTATCGGGCAGGCGGCGGTCGCTGACATAGCGATGGGAAAGACGCACAGCCGCGCGCAGCGCGTCATCAGTGTAGGCGACCTGGTGATGCGCCTCGTAGCGATGCTTCAGGCCCATGAGGATATCCACTGCTTCTTCCACGGTGGGCTCGTTCACCCAGATGGGGGCGAAGCGACGCTCCAGGGCGGCGTCCCGCTCGATGTATTGTCGAAATTCGTCGGGCGTGGTGGCTCCGATGACCCGCAACTCGCCCCGGGCCAGAGCGGGCTTCATCATATTGCTGGCGTCCATGGCTCCCGTGGCCGCGCCCGCGCCCACCACGGTGTGCAGCTCGTCGATGAAGAGGATGATCCGACCATCGGCCTCTCGCACCTCATCCATCACGGCTTTCAGACGCTCCTCGAACTCGCCCCGAAAGCGGGTGCCAGCGATGAGTGCGCCCAGGTCCAAGGCCATGATGCGCGCGCCTTGCAGCAAGTCGGGCGCATCATCCTGGACGATGCGCTGCGCCAGACCCTCGACGATGGCGGTTTTGCCCACGCCCGCCTCGCCGATGAGCACGGGATTGTTCTTGGTGCGACGGCTGAGCACCTGAATCACCCGCAATATCTCCATCTCCCGGCCGATGACAGGGTCCAATTTATCTTGCTCGGCCAGCAGGGTGAGGTCGCGGGCGTATTTGCTCAGCGCCTTGAAGCGGGTTTCCGAGCGGGGATCCTGCACTTTTTTGCCCTGACGCAGTTCTTCGATGGCGCGTTTGACAGCGTCCAAGGTGATGTTGTATTTCTTCAGCAGATTGGCACTGGGCGTGTTGCGCTCCCGCAGGATGGCGAGGAAGAGATGTTCGGTGGAGATGTATTCGTCGCCCAGGCGAGCCGATTCTTCGACGGCCACCTGATTGAGGCGATGCAGGCGGGGCGTGATGTATATCTGGCCCGGCGCGGCCGTGCTCATGGCGGGCCCGCCCGTGCGAGGAGTCTGCTCCAGAATATGCTCCAGATCGTCGTGCATGGCGTCGATGGGCGCGCCCAATTCGTCTAAGATGTGTCGAACCATGCCATCGGGCTGTTCGAGCAAGGCCAGAAAGAGGTGTTCGGTGTCGGCCTGGCTGTGCTGGTAGCGGTGAAGTATCTCATAAGCGCGCATCAAGGCGTCTTGTGCGCGTTCAGTGTATCGGTCGAATTGCATCATGGCGGGCGTTTCTCGATCAAAAATCAGTAAGGAATGGCAACTACTAAGGTCTCATCACCACTTTTTGCCACGAAGATACGAAAAAGATGAAGGCGGGAAACATTTTTCTTTTCCCTTCGCTCCTTCGAAAAACTTCGAGCCTTCGTGGCTTTGGGTTGCTACCATTATACGCTATTCAGCCTTGTGCGTTGCAACGGCTGTCATGGGGTGGATGTGGGGCTGGGCGTATTGATGACGGTGGGGG
>JALXAF010000101.1 GCA_026992375.1 Anaerolineae bacterium | reverse complement strand
CCATCGCAGCCATGACCGCGGCGGTGGCGGGCATTATCGTGGCCAACGTGTTGGAGGTCAGCCCCAATCTCTCGGGCGTGGGCCTGCACGTATTCCCTGTGGTCATCCTGGGCGGCCTGGATAGCATTCCGGGCGCGCTCATCGGCGCGGTCATCATCGGTCTGCTGGAGGCCTACGCGGGCGGTTACGTGGGCGACGGCAGTCTGGCCCAGGTGATCTCTTACGTGGTTCTGCTCCTCATCCTCATGATTCGCCCCTACGGCCTCTTCGGTCAGGAAATCATCGAACGCGTTTAGCCCGAAAGGTGCGACGCACCTCCTCTCTCACAGGTGTAGCGTATGGAAAGCGGCATATTTCATTCGACGTATCAAAAGGATATGGCCCTGCGCCACACGCCCATCGAGAAGCTTCGGTTGGCGTTGGTGATTTTGTTCGTCCTGATTTTTCCTTTCTTTGCAGACAACTATCTGCTCACCCTGGCGAACACCATCGGCGTGGTCGCCATCGGCGCTATTGGTTTGAATATTCTCACCGGTTTCACCGGGCAGATTTCGTTGGGGCAGGGCGCATTCATGGCGGTGGGCGCTTACACCGCGGCGCTCATGTCCATCCATTGGGGCGCACCCATGTGGCTGACTATCCCCGCGGGTGCGATTGCCACCGCCATCATCGGAGCCATCTTCGGCATCCCCTCGCTGCGTCTGAAGGGGCTTTATCTGGCCATCGCCACCCTGGCCGCGCAGGAGGTCATCATTTGGGTCATCACCCATTGGGATGCGGTGACGGGCGGCGTGGATGCGCTGAACACCAAGAATTATCTCTGGTTCGGCGGCTCCAATCACTACTTCAGCGAGTTCCAGTTCTATTGGATCATCATGGGCCTGGCCGCTCTGACCACCATGGTCACGGTCAACATCTTCCGCACCCGCATCGGTCGGGCGTTCATCGCTATTCGGGATCAAGACATCGCGGCCGAGGTGATGGGCATCGATCTGTTCAAATACAAGGTGATGGCCTTCGCCACGTCCTCCTTTTTCGTGGGCATGGCCGGCGCGCTCATCGCTCACTGGCGGCAGATCGTCACCTGGGAGCGCTTCACCATCGAGGTGTCCATCTTCTATCTGGCGGTGGTCATCATCGGCGGCCTGGGCTCGGTCTCGGGCTCCATCTACGGAGCCATCTTCATGGTGCTGTTGCCCGCCATCCTCAACAACATCGGACGCTCGCTCACGGGCGTGATCCCGGCCATGGATGTGCTGATTCCCTTTATCCAGCAGATGGTCTTTGGCCTGGTCATCATCCTTTTCCTCATCCTGGAGCCGGAAGGCATCGCCAAGATGTGGAAGAATGTGCGAGATTATTTCCGGTTATGGCCGTTTAGTTACTAGACATTATTGGAAATAACCTGCGGCGAGGTGAGCTATCAACCTTTCGCCCAATCATGCCCGAATCAATGATCAATGAGTAATGATTAAAGTGAAAACCTCGCTGATTTAACCTTTAATCGTTGTTCATTAATCATTGAGCTTTATCGGCAGCAGTATGATGTCAGACGTGAGAAACAACTTTTCTTATTTCCGATAACGTCTACTGATTGGCCGTTGGCGGTTCCAAATTCACTGTTTGCAATCCCCACACAACACCATTCCACCATTCAGGGAGGTTTTTATGTTCGTACAAGACGCCATGACAACCAATCCGGTCACCGTGACCGTTGATGCGACTTTGCCCGATATCGCCCGTCTGATGCACGACAAGAAAATCCGCCGCGTGCCGGTGCTGGATAAAAGCGGCAAGCTGGTGGGCATCGTCTCCGACCGGGATGTGCGGGAGAATATGCCTTCGCCCGCGACCACGTTGAGCAAATGGGAGATCAACACCCTGTTGGACAAGCTGACCGCGGCGGAGATGATGACATCGCCCGTGTTGGTGACTGCGCCCGACTGCCCGCTGGAGGAGGCCGCTCGCGTGCTCATCGACAAGAAGATCGGCGCGTTGCCTGTGGTGAAGGACGGCGAGTTGGTGGGCATCATCACCGAGACCGATTTCTTCCGCGCGTTCGTGGATATGCTCAGCGGCGGCGATGTGCCGGGCCTGCGCTTCGTGCTGCGGGTGGAGCGCCACAAGGGCATCCTTTCGCATCTGGCGCACATCATCAACGAGAATGGCGGCGGCATCATCGCCATCGCCACCGAAAACGACCCGGACGGCAAGCACAAGAAGGTGCTGGTCAAGGAGGAGGGCGCTGACGCGGCCGCGGTGCGCAAAGCCCTGGCCGAGGCCGACATCGAGGTGCTGGACGTGCGCGAGCGCCGCACCTGCGGCTTCAGCACTGTGCCATAATCAGGTTGTTCTGGTGCGACGCACCGACGCCGCGCCATCTTTTTATCTTCCCCTTCCCCAACCCAACCCCATTCTACAAGGAGGAGGTCGTGAAAAAGCAGTATTTTCTCATCATCGGCTTGATACTGGCTCTGTCGCTGGTGCTGGTCGCCTGTGGCGGCGGTGGCGGCGGCGCAGAGGGCCCCATCAAGATCGGCGCCATCTATGACATGACCGGCCCGACAGCGGATGTGGGCGCTCCCTATGGCCGCGGCGAACAGGGCTATGTGGATTGGCTCAATGCCAATGGCGGCGTCAATGGCCGCAAGATCGAACTCATCGGCCAGGATTACGCCTACAAGGTGGATCAGGCCGAGCAGCTCTACTCCCAGTACGTCAATCAGGACAAGGTCGTGGCCTTTTTGGGCTGGGGCACGGGCGACACCGAGGCCCTGCGCGGCAAGATCGCCAAGGACAAGATTCCCTTCATGTCTGCGTCCTATTCCATCAATCTGGCCAAGATCGATGAAGCGCCCTACAACTTCCTGCCGGGCGTCACCTACTCCGACCAGATGGTCATCGCCCTGAAATGGGTGCTGGAGGACGCCAAGAAGAAGGGCGTCGAGCCCAAGGTCGTGGTTTTCCACCATGACAGTCCCTTTGGCCAGAGCCCCGTGCCCGACGGCAAGAAATTCGCGGACGAGAATGGCATCGGCTACACCGATATCGCTATGCCCAAAGGCGCAACCGACCTGACCCCGCAGCTCACCCAGGCCCAAGACTTTGGGGCCAACTACGTGGTCATCCAGAATGTGTCCAGCCCCGCGGCCTTGCTGTTGAAGAACGCCAAAAGCCTGGGCATGACCGACCAGACCCAGTTCATCTGCCTGAACTGGTGCGCTGACGAGCTTTTCGTCAAACTGGCCGAAGGCGCGGCCGAGGGGGCGTTAGGCGTGATGCCTTTCACCTCCGATTTCTCTGTGCCCGGCGCCAAAGACCCCGCTGAATACCTGAAATCCAAGGGCAAGAGCCTGGATGACGAAGGGCTGCACTACGTGCAGGGCTGGTGGACCGCGGCCACCATGGTCGAGGGCATCAAGCGCACCCTGGACGCGAAGAAAGACCTGTCAGGCGAGAACATCAAGGCCAGCCTGGAGGCGATACAGAACTTCAGCACGGGCGATGTGACCGCACCGCTGGGCTTCACTCCCACGGATCATCGCGGCAACGACAAGGCCAAGATCCACCAGGTTCAAAACGGCGTGTGGACGCCCATCACCGACTACATGCAAAGCCGGATTCCGGTGCAATAACCGTCAACCATTCACTCCCGCCGGGTCCCGAGGGGCGTCTTCGGGGCCTGGCGGAGATTTGGATGTTGGGTATTAGGTGTTTGACCCAATATCCAATATCTAATATCCCAATACTCATTCTCCTACCTGGAACAACCGCTTATGCTAAGCCTGAACAACGTAGAAGTGATTTACGATGATGTCATCCTGGTCCTCAAGGGCATGTCTATGGAGGTGCAAGAGGGACAGATCGTGGCCTTGCTGGGTGCGAACGGCGCTGGCAAGTCCACCACCCTCAAGGCCATCTCCGGGCTGCTGAAGCCGGAGGATGGCGAGGTGACCGATGGCGAGATCATCTTCGATGGCGAGCCCATTCACAACCGGGAGGCGTCGGAGATCGTGCGCATGGGCATTTTTCAGGTGATGGAGGGCCGCCGCGTCTTCGAGCACCTGACCGTGGAGGAGAATTTGCGAGCGGGCGCTTACATTCGCAAGGATCGCGGCAATGTGGGCAAGGACATGGACCTGGTGTACGAGTATTTCCCGCGGCTGAAGGAGCGGCGGAATCAGACAGCGGGCTATCTTTCGGGCGGCGAGCAGCAGATGTTGGCCATCGGCCGGGCGATGATGGCCCGTCCCAAGCTGATGATGCTGGATGAGCCCTCGTTGGGCCTGGCGCCGCTGCTGGTGAAGGAGATTTTCAACATCATTCAGCGCATCAACCAGGAGCGGGGCGTGACCATTTTGTTGGTGGAGCAGAACGCCCGGCTGGCCCTGGGCATCGCGGACTACGCGTTCATCATGGAAAGCGGGCGCATCGTGCTGGATGGCGACCCCAAGACCCTGGCCGACAACCCCGACGTGCGGGAGTTCTACCTGGGTCTGACTGAGGTGGGCAAGCGCAAGAGCTATCGCGATGTCAAGCACTACAAGCGCCGCAAGCGCTGGTTGTCGTGAGATGAGGTGAATCGGAGGCGACAGAAAAACGACCAATGGAAGCAACGTCCGTTGCATATCAATGGCAATACGACAAAGCCGATTTGAAATACTGCCCTCGTTGCGGCGCGCCATTTACTTTGGAAGACGTCGATATTCCCGGACAGCCGCAACTAGTCTGCCATGCCTGTAAATTCGTGTTTTATCTGGACCCCAAACTGGTGGTGATGGCGATTGTGACGTTTGGCCCACGTGTTTTGCTGCTAAAAAGGGCTAAAGAGCCAGGCAAAGGCAAGTGGGCGCTGCTGGCCGGATTTGTGGAACGAGGTGAAGATCCCTTCGCTGCTCTGAAACGGGAGGCACAGGAAGAGACGGGCCTTGAGATAAAGATAGAGAAGGTGTTCAAAGTAAATTCGTTTCCTGATGCGGGGATGGTGCAACTGATCTTCGAGGCGACGGCGTTGAATAGACAGATCGTGACTAATGCTGAGAGCTACGAAGGACGGTTTTTCTCCTGGGAAGAGCTGCCATGGGCGGAGATGGCTTTTGAAGCGACCCGGCAAACGTTGCATGAATTTATCATGGAAAAACGAAATGGAGCGGGTTTGATTCTGGAGAGCAGCGGAGGTCGTGGTTAGGATATCTCCTTGGCTTCGTCCTATCGAAATTTGCTAGGAACTGAATTCACTCGGTCAACGTCTGAGCATTTTTGAGGAGGAGTCAAGATATGCAAGGCGCTCTGAAACGCCGCCGAAAGAGTTAGCCAGGTTGATTCGAGCGAAACAATTTGGTTCGGCAATTTCAGATTTGGCCGGCTTTGGCGTGATTCACTGAGACCTCCGCAGTCTACAATGTGACTGTCATCACGCCTTATGATATCTGATTTGAACGTCTTATCAATCAAGATGAAACGCTTTACTTTTGTTGGCTTTCTGTTATTCGCTATAATCACAGGTTTTCTCTGCTTGACAGGGGGTTGTACGACCGGGAGCGGCGCCGAGACGCCTCCGACTCGCACTTACATTGCGCCGGTGACCAGCGAGCCAGATCCTCTGGACGGCACACGCTGGGAATTGGCGGCCTTTGAAAGCGAGGCCAAAACACCCAGCATTCCCGAACAACCCCGTTTGTTCATTACATTCGATAGAGGCGAGTTACGCCTGCGAGGCGGTTGCAACGCTGTCAGCGGGCATTATCGGATTGAAAACAACCGGATCACAATTACATTTGTGAAAGCAACCCTGGTGGACTGTTCGGATTCAATGCCAGGGATTAATGAGATAGAAGATGCTTTTTCCAATGCCATGCTAACATTCGAAACGTACACGATTGAAGGCGAACAGCTTCGCATCCGCTATGCTGATGGTGAGTTATTATTTCGCCGTGCTACAAAATAAGTCCCGGAAGTCCTACGGCTGGCCCGCCCGCGCCGATACCGATGAAAATGCCTCGCGGCCAAGACGGCGCGGGCAGCCGAATACTTGATTCTCTATGATAGAATGCACATCCATCTACGGTAACAAAGTACGAATTCCAAAGTCAAAGCTAATCCTGCGCCCTTCTGCTTACGCCGTCATCGTAGACGATGGAAAAGCTCTCTTGATAAAAAGTCGTCACGGAGGGAAGTACTACTTACCAGGGGGCGGCGTTAACATAGGGGAAAGGATCGAGGTTGCCCTGAAAAGAGAGGTGAAAGAAGAAACAGGTATTGAGATCGACGTGATATGCTTCGCTCACTTCCAAGAGGATTTCTTCTACTACGATCCGCTTGATGAGGGGTACCACGGTTTACTCTTCTATTACATCTGCAAACCCAGGACTTTCCTTTTGTTGGATGACGACGATGTTAATGATGAAGATGCAGAGAAACCCAGGTGGATAGACATAGCCGGATTACATGCCCAAGATTTCCAAAATCACGGCGAAGTGATATTGGGGATTCTCCAATCGCAATCTGCCTGTGAGTAGAGATCCAGTCCCAAATGTATCTGAAGTGAAGGGGATCTCTCGCATAGAGTGAACCACCGCACGAACCCAACTGGCATATCGGGCGCTTGCAAGGGGATTTCTCGATCTCTGCGCTCCCTCGAATGACGTGAAATCTCACGCAAAGCCGCAAAAGCCGCCAAGGATTCTCTGCTCCTTTTTTCCTTTGCGTCTTGGCGTCTTTGCGTGAGATCCATTTTCAAAGCAACCCAACGGCTGGCCCGCCCGCGCCGACATCGATGAAAATGCCTCGCGGCCAAGACGGCGCGGGCAGCCCATCCCGTAATGCGTGATTCGCGATGCGCAACGACCTCACGCATTACGAATTACGCATCACGCCCGTTGCAGCCTCGCCCAACGTGGGCAAACCCCTTGCTACATCATTCCGACGACCGCAGGGAGAAGGAATCTCCTCGCTTGCAAGGGGATTTCTCGGTCGCTGCGCTCCCTCGAAATGACGTAGGAGAGAGCATTTTCGGAACAAGCTTACCGATTGCTGACGCCTTCCACCCACCAGTCGGGGTGAATCACCTCGGTTTGGGCCTCGGCCATGAGCTGCTCCAGCATCCAGGGGATGTCCAAGCCCGATTCCGCCTCCCGCACCTCGTCGATTTTGGCCGCGGTCTCCACCCGCCGCGGCATGAACAGAGTGCAGGATTCGTCGTGAGGTCGGGCGCTGATGTCGTACGTGCCGATGCGCCGGGCCTCGTCCAGAATCTCCTGCTTGTCGAAGCCGATGAGGGGGCGAAGCACGGGGAAGGAGGCCGCGTCCTCGATGGCGGCCATGTTGGCCAGAGTCTGGCTGGCCACCTGACCCAAGGATTCCCCCGTAATCAACGCCCGCGCCCGATTTTTCCACGCCAGCCGTCCCGCCACGCGCATCATCATACGGCGATAGAGGATGGTGCGAAAGCGCTCGGGGCTCTCCACCGCGATGATCTCCTGTGCGGGCGCAAAGGCGATGAGGGTAAGACGGATGTGCCCGTGCCATTCGGCCAGGACATGCGTCAGCTCTCGGGCCTTGCGCACGCTGGCGTCATCGGTGTGGGGCTGACCATGAAAATGCACCAGATGCAGGGTGAGGCCCCGTTTCATCATGCGCCATGCGGCCACGGGCGCATCGAAACCGGCGCTGAACAACACAATGGCCCGACCGCTGCTATGCACGGGCAAGCCGCCGGGGCCGGGCGCGCGGGCGGCGAAGATGTAAGCTTTGCCCTGCACCACCTCGACGAACACTTCGAGAGCGGGATGACTCAGGTCCACCCGGGCGTGAGAGACCTCCCACACCGCCGAACCCACCTCCCGGCCGATGTCCTGAGAATCGAAGGGATAGTGCTTCTCGGCCCGCTTGGGGCGCACCGCAAAGGATTCGAAGCTGAGGCCACGCACCAGGGATTGAGCCGCGGCCTGCATGGCGGGCATGGTCGCCTCCACCTCTGTCCCGATGCTGATATGAGCGATGCCGAAGACCTTTTGCAACAGCGCCAGGGCCTGCGGCGCCTCGTCCGGGCCCAAACCGCGCACCAGCAAGCGATTGCGCATGTGCTGCACCCGGGCCTTGGGAAAACGCCCCAGCCGACGCCAGATGTTGCGCTTGAGGATGCTCTCGAAATAGCTCTGATTGCCCCGTTTCAGAGCTATCTCATGGTAATGAATGATGAGAACCGGATTTTGGGGGATGATGTTAGCGGAAATGGTCATAGAGTTCGTCGTGATGATCGGCTATTTTTTCCAGCGATGTTCGTCCGGGCCCTCGCAGCAGGTGTCGGCCAGAATCAACTCCTCGGGCGTTTCGGTTTCGAAAGAAAGGGTGTGCACATGGCCGCCATAGGCTTCGATGAGCGTATCAGCGTTGAAGACCTGATCAGGCGGGCCATAGGCGATGACGCGACGATTCAACAGCATCATCCTGTCGAAATTCCTGGCCGCCAGATCGAGATCGTGCGTAGAGACCAACGCGGTGACGCCTCGGGCGCGCACGATGTCGAGGATGCGAAGAATAGCCTGCTGGCTGGGAGCATCCAGGCCCGTGAACGGCTCATCCAACAGCAGAAGCTCCGCTTCCTGAGCCAGCGAGCGGGCCAGAAAGACCCGTTGCTGCTGTCCGCCCGAAAGCTCGCCGATCTGGCGTTTGGCCAGTTCGAGCATGTTCACCTGCTCCAGGGCGTCGTAGACGATATCCCAATCCTTTTTGGAAGGCCAGCGAAACAGGCCGATCTTGCCGCTGCGCCCCATCATCACCACATCGGCGACGGTGACGGGAAAACTCCAGTCGATTTGGCTACGCTGGGGCACATAGGCGATGCAGATATGCCCGCCCGGCGGCTGGCCGAAGATGCGGATTTCTCCGGAAGTGGGCTTGATGATGCCGCTGATCGCCTTGAACAGCGTGCTCTTGCCCGCGCCGTTGGGGCCGACCACCGCCACGCGCTCTTCTCGCTGCACCAGAAAGCTGACCCCATCCAGGGCCAGAAAATCTCCGTAGCGCACGGTGAGATCGCACACATCCAGAGCCGGCGCGTCCGCCAGATGGTTGTGCTTGGGATAGGAGAGCTGATGAAGGATGTCTGGCATGATGGCTGCAGTCGCTCAAAGCCCATCGAAATGGACAAAAAAAGAAGCCGCCCATATCGGGACGACTTCTTCATACATGTGTCGGGGCGAGAGGACTTGAACCTCCGACCTCACGGACCCGAACCGTGCGCGCTACCGGACTGCGCTACGCCCCGATACTGTTGACATTATACTGAAATCAGGCGGGTTATGCAATTTTGGCGAATGAAAGAACTCGACAGGGCGACGGAGCAACGCATTTTTTCGCAGCGGAAAGGAGAAATGCGGCGGCCGAATTTGTGATGAATGCGCCCCGTGTGGCATAATTATTCGGTTGTCACGAAAGAGACCGGCCATCGGTCTCGTCCATCTTTTCTGTCATTGGCCCTTGCAAAAAGTTGACCAATGACTGCCAATCCATAGAAAAGGAGAAATTCTATGACTGAGTACGAAATGGTGACCCTTTTCCATCCGGGTCTGGATGAAGAGGGCGTCGAAAAAGCCTCGCAATGGCTGCAAGATCGCATTAGCTCCCTGGGCGGGGAAGACATCCAGGTGATCCCCTGGGGACGACGCAAGCTGGCCTATCCCATCCAGAAGCATCTGGAAGCCACCTACATCCAGTATGATTTCAAACTGGATGGCTCGAAAGTGGCGGAACTCACCCGGGCCATGGGCATCAACGAGGACATCATTCGTCAGTTGGTTGTGCGCAAACAGGATCGTTGACCCCAGCGCGTCTACGCCATCTCGACAGAAAATCGTCATTCGAGTTATTAACGTGAGCTCTCAGCAAGGAAGTGCGAGATGACCAGAAGTTTGAACAAAGTCATGATCATCGGCAATCTCGGGCGAGATCCCGAGATGCGTTATACGCCCAGCGGCAAGCCGGTTACGACTTTCAGCGTCGCCACCAGCCGCACCTGGGTCACATCCGACGGCGAGCGTCGCGAAGCGACGGAATGGTTCAATGTCGTGGCCTGGAATAACCTTGCCGAAATCTGCAATCAGTTTCTGCGCAAAGGCTCCCGCGTTTATGTCGAGGGACATTTGCAGACTCGCAATTGGGAAGATGACAATGGTTGCCGTCACTATCGCACCGAGTTGGTGGCCAATGAGATGCTCATTCTCGATCAGCGCAACCATTCCCAGCGCCAGGAATCTTCATTCGTCGAGGATGACGAAGCGCCCGATCTTCCCTTCTAAACCATCATCATTTGAAATAACAGCGCCTCGATAGGCGTTTGACCTGAACAAGAAAGAGGTAAATTAAAATGGCAGAAGAAACTCTCAAAGCTGTTTCCGCAGAAGAAGCCGCCCCCACCGCAGAATCGAATGCTCAGGAAGCGACTCCGGCGCCCGCCGCGCCCGCACGTCGCCCCAGCCCGCAGCGGGCCCGCCCCGCTCCCCGCGGACGGCAGTCTCGTCCTCGTCGGGCCAAGGTGTGCCAGTTCTGCGTGGAAAAGATCGACTACATCGACTACAAGAAGCCTGAGCTTTTGTTGCCCTACATCAGCCCTTATGGCAAGATGCTGAGCCGCCGTCGCACGGGCGTTTGCGCCAAGCATCAACGCCGTCTGGCCGTGGCCATCAAACGAGCTCGCTTCCTGGCTTTGCTGCCCTACACCGCCGAGCACATCCGTCGCTACGGCTCCTGAGGTTGACGAACCGGGCGGGTGGCAAACAGATGTTTGATCCCCATCACCATTGATCTGACGCAAGAGTGAGGCATAGGAGCTGATTTCCTATGCCTTGCTTTGTTTCATCCCCTCAACGAGGCAATGCTATGGCAAAAAAGACGAAGGAAAAGAAGCCCGAAGAGCTCAAACATGAACAACCGCGACGCCACGCCAGCCGTCGCCGCCGCGAGCAGGAGTTGCAACGGCGCATTTACATCGGTCTGGGAATCGTATTGGCGCTGGTCGTGCTCCTCATCGCCGTGGGCGTGATCAACGAGTATGTGATCAAGCCCAACAAACCGGTCGCCACCGTCAACGGCGATAAAATTTCGCAAGAGGCGTTCAAACGCAGATTGCGGTTCGAGCAGGACAATCTCGTGGCCCAAATCAACCAATATCTGCAATTCGGCGAGCAATTCTCGAATGGCGGCCCCAACCCATTCCTCTCCTCGGTCGAACCGATGTACAACCAGCTAGCCGATCCTCAGCAGTTGGCCTACACCGTTCTCGATAAAATGATCGAGGATACGGTGGTGGGGCAATTGGCCAAAGAATATAACGCCACGGTGACGCCCGAGGAGGTGCAGGCCGAGATCGAGAAGCAATTCGGGTATGATCGCGAGGCGGAGAAGGCTGCTGCGGAATCCTCCGATACGGTCACCAACACCAAGCCCGCCATGACCGAGGATGAATTCCAGCAACGCTATAACGATTACGTCCAAAATCTGGAAGCAAAGGGCAGCCTGACCGAAGAGGAATTCCGCAATCTGTTCGCCACTTTCTTGATGCGCAAAAAGCTGATGGAAAACGCGCCACTGGAGTTCGACAAGACCGATGAAGCGGTCAAGGTACGATACATCCTCATCAAGCCCGAGCCCGAAGTGCCTATGGAAAAACGCGAGGCCGACGCTCTGAAGAAGATCACAGACGCCCGCAAACGCATCGTGGAAGATGGCGAGGACTTCGCCGAGGTGGCCAAGGAAGTCTCGGAAGACCCGGGCAGCGCGCCCAACGGCGGTGATCTGGGTTGTTTCGGCAAAGGCCAGATGGTGCCGGAGTTCGAGAAGGCCGCGTTCTCGCTGGAAAAGGGCGAAGTCAGTGAGCCCATCAAGACCGACTTTGGCTATCACATCATCCAGGTCTACGACGTCAAGCCCGATGAAGATCAGGTCTGCGCCCGCCATATTCTGATTCGCGTCGATCGCACCCCCGACCAGGCCGCCATCGATGCGGCTGACGCCAAGGCGCTGAAAGAGGCGGAGGCGGCCAAGGCCCGAATCGAGGCGGGCGAAGATTTCGCCACCGTGGCCAAAGAAGTCTCAGACGACAAAGACACAGCGGAAAATGGCGGCGAGCTGGGCTGGGTGTTCAGAGGCAAGATGGGGGACGCATTCGATGAGGTCGCTTTCTCGTTGGATCCGGGCCAGATTGGCGGGCCTGTCAAGCTGGACAACGGCTACGCCATCATCCAGGTGGAGGAGAAAGACCCCGAACACCCTGTGGAGGAGCAGGAATTGCAGCAACGCCGCCAGCAGGCGTTCAACGACTGGCTGAACGCGCAGGTCGCTGCTGCAGACGTCACCAAGAACCTGACGCCCGAAATGATTCCGCCATTGCCCGCCGATTTGCAGCAGATTGTGTCAGAGCTCTCGATTCAATTCCAGCAGCAACAACAGCAGCAACAGCAACCTTCCCAGTAACCCGCTCGAGCCCGGAATGACCGGGCCGGTCGGCGTAAAATTGGATAGAAGACCGGGGACGGAGGGCTGGAATAGGGAGATTTTCTCTCCTTCTGGCTTTTGTCCCCGGTCTTTTTCGATCAACGTTCTCCCCCCCGCCACAGGCGACCCCACGGGCAACCTGCCCGGAGCGAGGAAGGAACAAAAGGAGGGAGGCGAGACCGGCACGAGGCCCGAGCCGCGGCAGCGCCCGCAGCCGCGGGCTATCCACGAACGCATTCAAGCCGAATTCCAGCGCAGGCTGGGGCGAAACAGGCGGCAGGACGGTCAGGCGGCCGCCCTGTTTTCATTGTAAAAACATCGCCCAAATCACATCTACCAGCGCATGAGTGATGGCAGCAGCCAGGATATTGTTGCCGCTGCGTCGATAGGCCCAACCGTAGAATAGCCCCGCCAGCGTGGCCAGGGCCGTATACGCAATCTTGGTCGCCAGATCGTCCACATTGTTCCAGTGCATCAGCCCAAAGAAGATGGCGACGCCCAGCAGGGTGGGCCATCGTCGTTGGGTCATCTGATCCAGCCCGTGCAGCAGGATGCCCCGGAAGAAAAGCTCCTCGGGGATGGCCACGGTAAAGAAAATGCCCACGAACATGAGGAGGGCCGGGACGAGTTGCGGCGGCTGGGAGGGCGGCCAAGTGAGGAAGTCGATGGCCAGGCCGATGGGGATGACGATGGCCGCGAAAACAGCGGTCGCCACCACCGCGATGGCGATATCCCGCCAGCGGGGAACCAGACGGTAGCCGAATTCGGGCAAGTCGCGCAGGCCATACCAGCCCATGACCGCGATCACCGAAATGGCGATAGACCACCAGTTGTAATCCCCGCCCAGGTCATAGATCCAGCGCAGATCGAAGGGAATCCACAGCAGCAGCCACACGGCCATATCCACCCAGGTGAGCCCCCGTTTGCCCCGTTCCACCTGTCGCAGCGCGCCCAGGGCCGCGACCAGGCCCAACCCTACGACCACAGTCATATAGGGATCGAATTTTCCGGACAGCAGTTGCACCACCAACCAGATGACGGTGACGCCCAGCCCGGTGTGAAGCAGAGGGCGGCGGGTGGTCTGCAGCCAGGCCTGCACTTTCTGCGCAGCGGAAGGAATGCCCATAGCCAGTTGGGCTCCGATGAGGGGGGCGAAGCCGATGATGACTGCGGCCCAGCCCGCGGGCGTCATCGCCCCCGCGTCACCCTCCGCCACAATCAGAATCACGGCCAGCCCTGCGCCAATGACGACAAAGACCAGATACAAAAGCCAGGGGATTTGTCGGGCTTCAGTGGACATGACGTTTGATACCTCCTTGATGATGGGCATGAGGATGAATACGATCTTTGAAGTGAAGAATGGTAGAGAGGGAAACCAGTAGTCCTGTAAACCGGGCAGGCCGGCCGACAAGACCCGATTTTCAAGCCTATGGGGATACCTGTTATTTTCATCGATGTCAGTGCAGGTTCGTCCGCCGCAAGTCTGTTTGGAAGGACTTTTACCATGTAACATAACCGCTCAGCTTTGTCAAAACGGCCATTGAGCATCTGGAGTCAGCCAGATCGTCAGTTCCGGCTTTTCTGGCTCCTCCCTACCAATCCCAACATGCCTGTCCGGACTCTCACCTTTCCCCACTTCTCTCTTTTGCGCTTCTCGTTCCACCCGAATGCGGCATCCGGTGGTGCGACTGCGGGTCGCGCCACCGGCGGCGAGTCGAATGCAGCATGGCGAAGCCATCCGCCTGAACACTGGTGTTAGCCTGTCAAGGGTGAAAAACAATGGTAGAGCCGGCACGATGCCCCACTTGGCCTTTTGCAGAACAATGAGATTGGAAAAATACGATCTCAGGGTTCATGGATTACCTCCTTGGCCTGACAGCCAGGATTGTTTATGAATGCTCTGACTTTTTCAAGTTCCGTTCTCCACTCCACGGTTAACCGTAGCAATATCGATAGGAAAAATATCTCCAGAAAAATCAATTTCCACGTCCTTGACTTCTGCTACTGCTATCGTCGTTTCATACACTTCTGCAGTGTATTGCAACAATATCCCAGTTTCCTTATCAATCCACAAATGGTATTTCTCTGCACCACCCCAAAACCACTCGTCGAAACAACAAATATCGTCTATTCCGTGACCGACATTTTTTGCTTCTACATGAAATACAGTCCTTCCCAATTTGACTTCTATATTTCTCCAGGTCATTTCATGGCTGACAAGGAGGCATCTCGGTCTTAATAACGTATGCCTTGCAATCCAATCCTCAATTCGCGGTTTTTCAGGGCGAAGATGAACCTGCGGCTCGTTCGTTTCGTTAATCAGATATTCCAGCGTCCTTCCATCATTGAAAACAAGAAAGCCTGTTTGGCAGTCACTAACTTCTTCTCGATAAACGTGATCTTCCTCATACCAAACTTCCCACTGAGTTATACGCCATGGAGACCGTCTCCATTCCTTCACTCTGGCAAGATGCTCCTCACTCATCAACATATCCATTGCAATCTCGTTGTAACGATACTCCCATCCGATACGTAACCGTTTCGTGCGAGGAGCCAGGTATAACATGTAAATGGCCTTTTGTAATTCTGTTTCCATACAAGGGTATCTCGTGAATGGAAAGAATGAGTTGAGAATCAAGTTGATGGGCGTTGCGAATTGGGACGTCGACTCGTGACCCGTGTCAGGCCCCATGCTCCGCCAGCAGGGTTTCGATGCGCCCGATGACCATCTCCATGGCCACGTCGTTGTGCCCGCCCTCGGGGATGATGATGTCGGCGTAAACCTTCGAGGGCTCCACGAATTCCATGTGCATGGGGCGGACGGTGCTCTGATATTGCTCCACCACAGATTGCACGGTGCGTCCGCGTTCATTGATGTCTCGCAGCAGACGTCGGATGAAGCGGATGTCCGCGGGCGTGTCCACATAGAGCTTGATGTCCATCATATCCCGCAGACGCTCGTCCGCAAAGACCAGGATGCCCTCCACCAGGATCACGGGGCTGGGCAGCACGCGGCGCACCTTCTCGCTGCGGATGTGCCGAGAAAAGTCGTAGATGGGCGCGTCCACCGCCTGACCCTGCATCAGCAGATTGATGTGTTCGATGAGCAGGTCGTTGTCGAGGGAGTTGGGATGGTCGTAGTTCAGGTGGATTCGTTCTTCCCAGGGCAGATGCGAGGCGTCTTTGTAATAGGCGTCGTGGGGCAGATACGCAATGCGATCCCACCCCACCCGATCGAGGATGCGATGCACTACGGTGGTTTTGCCCGAGCCGCTGCCCCCGGCAATGCCCACCACGATGGGATTCAGCAGACGATCGCTCGGTTCTGTCATCAAGTTGTCTCCTGGTCGCGGGATTGTAGATGGGCGATGAAGGCTGCGAAGCGTCTGCGGGTGGCTTTGGGGCCTTGCCAGCGCAGGGCGACGCCCGCCTGATTTTGCAGCGCGCCCACTCGCCAATAGGGATAACGCCAGTGTGCGAAAAGTCCGACTAGCGTCAGAGCCAGCGCCGGCCACAGCAACCAGGTCCAGGGGCGTCCCTGGGCGCGAATGGTGATGTAGGTGGCGGGGGTCAAATGCAGCGTCAGGCCCTCGCCCACGGGCAGCGCGGCTTCTTGCTGGATTTTTTTGCTGAGGATGACCTGGTTGTTGGCGTCCAGAGCCTGCACCCTGAAACCGCCGTCATCCAGCGCGGCCAGCCGGAAGAAGAGATTGGCCTCGGGCGCGGCGATGGCCCGTTCGCTGCGGACCTGAGGAAAATGCACGATGAGCCGGGGCGCGGCCTGGGCCCCCTGCTCGATGGCCTGCAAATTCAGGGCTTCGCCGTTTCGTTCTAGCGAGATGTGCAGGGCCTGGGCTTCATCGGTGACTCGCACCTGCACGCCCCCGCGCATCATGCTCCCGCGGGCGAGCGGCGCGCGTCGTTCGGGGCAGCAGAGGATGATCTGGGATGCGTCGCCGCTCAGTCCCACGGTGAGATCCGCGTAAGGAGCCAGCGAGATCGTTTCTCCCGGATCCAGGGTCAGATTATCCATCTGCCAGCCGCTGAAGAGGTTTAGCAACAGCGCCAGCAGCGCCAGCAGCAAGCCGATTTCGGTGAGCAGCGCGGGCCATTGCCAGCGGGCGTGACAATCACACAGGCGTTTGGTCTCGCCCGATTCTTGCTCCTCCGCCTGCATCCGCGCCTGCGAACACGCGTCCGAGCAAGTCCTTTCCCATGTTTCATCGTTTAGCCGCGCGGGCAGCGTGGCTTCCCAGGCGAGCATGCCCGGCAGCCAGGCGAGGGGTGCGGTCAGCCGCCGCGCGGCCAGCGCCCGCAGCGTCCCATTGGTCAGATGAATCAGCAGCGCCGCGGCCAGCAAGGCCAAAACCACCCGCAACGTCCCGTTGTGCGCCAGATCAAAGGCCCCCAGCGCCCGCAGCACGTTCCCGCCCGGTGTCTGCGCGGCCATCTCATCCAGCCAGGCGCTGCCAGCCGCGGGATCGGCGGCCAGGGACGTGGGCAGTTGTGGCAGCCACAGGTGGACGGCCAGCGCGCCCGCTGCCAGCGCCAGCAGAAAGGTGAGCAGGGCGGGATGACTCAGCGTCCGCCACGCCTGCGCCAATGCTGAAAGTCGGGCCTCGGGCGCAGGGTGGATGTCGGGGGCCGGGGCCTCCGCGGGTGTTTGGGAATGATCGTTCACAAAAGGCCCTCACAAAAAATCCCAGCCAAGGGACTGGGAGAGAAGAGCCACCCGTCGGATTCGAACCGACGACCGACGCATTACGAATGCGTTGCTCTGCCAGCTGAGCTAGGGTGGCGTGACAAAGCTATTATAATGATCTGCGTCCCGGCTGACAAGTTTTGGCGCAAGAGTGGAGACTGTATCAATTTGGTCGGTGCAACCATGTTTGGCGCCTTGGCCCCGCCGACTCGAAGTCGGGGCTGGAGGCCTTTGCCGCCTGTCTGCGCAGGCAGGCCCAATTGAGCGAAAATATGTCCCCGAAGGGGGACATGCGGCGGAACGCCCTCAGACCTGAATTCATTCGGCGTTTGGAAAAGGGAACGACCGACTAAACTGTTACAGTGTCGCAAGAGTGCAGCGCACTTTCGGAACGCAGTCGCCATGAGCGGTTGCCCGCCGATAACGGTGAAAACTTGTGACTATGCAGTTTACATGTCAAACTTTGAAAGTTAGGGCCGCCAACAGGCGACATGCCAAGACCGTAAAACGTCAAGCGTCAAACGTCACACTGCTGTAACGATGTCATGGCTCATTGCAGGACACATCTTTGACGATAACAGCCTGACGTTTGACAGTCTGCCCTGAGCGAAGCTGAAGGGTTTTCGCATGACGTGGGTTGGCATAAATGGCCAACATTGCTTCGTCAAGCGTTTTTTCGCTGTGGCCTGTATAGTTGCGAAAACTCTTTGTTACGTCATTCCGTCAACCGCGGGGAGGAGGAATCTCCTCGCTTGCAGGGGGATTTCTCGATCGCTGCGCTCCCTCGAAATGTCGTAGGAGAGCATGTTGTGATTTTATCTGTTTTTATCTGCGTGAATCGGCTTTTTCTACGTCATCTGCGTTCTATTTACGGAACAGCGCCGCCCGCGCGTCCACTACGGTGACGCCCTTGCCCGCGGGATGCACGATGACCGGGTTCAGCTCGAATTCGCCCAGTTGGGGCGCGCTCAGAGCCAGGGCCGCCACCTGCACAATCAGCCTGGCCAGCGCGTCCACATCGCCCGGCTTGCGGCCCCGGGCTCCGCGCATCAGCAGACGCCCCGCCACCGTCTCCGCGATCATGGCCCGGGCGTCCTCCTCGCCGATGGGCGCGATGCGGAAGGAAACGTCTCGCAGCGCCTCGACATAAACGCCGCCGCCGCCGAACATGATCATGGGGCCAAAAACGGCGTCGCGGCTCATGCCGATGATGACCTCTGCGCCCGGCTGCGCCATCTGCTGGATGATCACGCCCTGCAAACCCGCCTTGCGCGCGCGTCGTCGCACCCGGGCCTGCACCTGCCAATACATCTTGCCCACCCGCTTCGCAGTCACGTTCAGGGCAACGCCGCCCACATCGCTCTTGTGCAGGATGTCGGGTGAAAGCACTTTCAGCGCGAAGGGACCGGGATAGACGCGGGCGAAGGCTTCGGCCTCGGCCTTGGCGTACGCCGCGTGCCAGGGCGGCAGGGGGAAGCCGGCCTGCTCGAGCAGGGGATAAAGCTCGACTTCGCCCATGGTCTCGCGTCCCTGTGCGGCCATCTCTTCGATGGCCCGGGCGAAGGGCATGTAGGGAGCGAGATCGGGCGCGGGGGGCGCGGCCGGGGGCGATTCTCGCACCACCTGCCAGCGGCGGGCGTTGGCCATGGCCCGAGCCGCGTTTTCGGGAAAATCGTAGACCGGAATTCGATGATGGTGCAGGTGCTGGCGGCCCTCGCGAATGCTGACATCGCCCATGTAGCAGGCGTAAATCGGTTTGGCCGCATCGGCCGAGGCCCGGGCCAGTGCGTCGGCCACGCCTACGGGATCGTTGGCGGTGTTGGGAACGAGGATGGCCAGCACCGCGTCGTAAGCGTCGCTTTGCAGCAGGATGCGGGCCGCGGTCTCATATTCGGGCGATGAGGCCGCGCCCAGCATGTCGATGGGATTGAAGAGCTGGGGCGCGGGGCCCAGAGCCCGGCGCAGAGCCTGACGGGCGTCTTCATCCGGCTCGGGCGCATGAAGACCGTTGCGGGCCAGCGCGTCGG
Organism: Anaerolineae bacterium; assembly: GCA_026992375.1. Lineage (GTDB taxonomy): Bacteria > Chloroflexota > Anaerolineae > J102 > J102 > M2005. Next base: position 6,524 of record JALXAF010000101.1, on the reverse strand, counting down.
CCGCGACCGCGGCGGGCCCGCCCGCATTGGTGAGGATGGCCACTCGCAGGCCCGCGGGCGGCTGCTGGTAGGCCAGGGCGATGGCCGTATCGAAAAGCTCCTGCACCGAGCGGGCGCGGATGACGCCCGTTTGTTTGAACGCGGCTCCGTAAGCCTCATCCGAGCCGCCGATGCTGGCTGTGTGGGAGGCCACCGCTCGCGCGCCCTCCTGGGTGCCGCCCACCTTCAGGGCGACGATGGGCGTGCGGGCCGCGACCTGTCGGGCTGTGGCCATGAACCGCGGGCCGTCGTGGATGCTTTCGATGTACGCGGTGATAACGCGGGTGTTCGGGTCATCGGCCAGGGCCTGGATGAGATCGGTTTCGGTCACATCCGCGGCGTTGCCCAGGCTGGCGAAGTAGCTGAGTCCGATGTGCTGGCCCCGGGCCCAATCGATGAGCGCGCCGCCCAGCGCGCCCGATTGGGAGAGAAAGGCGATGTCGCCGGGCTCGGGGATTTGCTCGATGAAGGTGGTGTTGAGACCGCTGTGGGGATTCAGCACGCCCACGCCGTTGGGGCCGACGAGGCGCATGTCGTAAGTTCTGGCGATGTCCAGAATCTCCTGCTGCCGGGCCTCGCCCTCGGGCCCGACCTCGGCGAATCCGCCCGAGAGGATGGCCGCGGCCCGTACGCCCCGCTGGCCGCAGGCTCGCAGCGCGTCGGGGATGGCGGGTGCGGGGATGATGATGACGGCCAGCTCCACCGGATCGGGCGCACTGCTGATGTCGGGATACGCGGGCAGGCCCAAAATCTCATCGGCTCTGGGATTGATGGGATAGATGGGGCCCTGGTAGCCGCTCTTGATGAGATTGGCGATGACGCCGTAGCCCAATTTGCCGGGCGTGGCCGATGCGCCGATGACAGCGACGCCAGCGGGCGTGAAGAACGGGCGAAGCGAGGAGGGAATCGGGGACATGGAGAACTCCGTGGGTAAATTCGGATATTGGATATTGGGTATGATTCAGATCATCCAGCGTCTTTACAATTTCAGATGGTCAATGCCTGGCAAAGTGCGTCAAGCGCAAAGCGTCAAACGTCAAGGCGTGGCGAAAAGGCTCTTTTTGACGGTTGACGGGGGAATTGTAAAGATCGATTTGAACGAGAATGAACTATGCTTAAATCGGGAATTTTTGAGCAACGAATTGTATTACTCCCTCTGGTTTTTGCCCGCGAGTTTGGGCAGGCCGCGGGCCATCACCCAATCGGTGAGCCAGGGGAAGAGGCGATCCAACCACCAGATGAACTTGCCTGCGGGGCTGAGGACGACGATGCGGGGGCGGCGACGCGCGGCCCTGAGGATGGCCTGGGCCACCTGCTCCGTGGTCTGCGTGCCCGGGGCTCGCCGCGGTTTTTCCTTGGTGCTGTGCAGACTGCCTCCGCGAAGTATCCCCTTTTCGGCCAGCTTGACGCCGCTGGTGAAGTAAGGGCAAAGGGTGACCACACCAACGCCATAGGGCCTGAGTTCGACCCACAAGGCCCGGGACCAGGCGTTCATCGCGGCTTTGGACGCACTGTAAGCGGATGCCGTAGGCGTGCCGATGAGGCCCGCCACCGAGGAGACGTTGATGATAACCCCGCGGCTGGCTTTGAGATGAGGCAGCGCCGCCCGGGCGCAGTAGGCGGCGCCGAAGAGATTGACCGCGAATTGCCGTTCGATGTCGCCGGGTTGCAGATTCTCGAACAGGCCCGAGACCACCATGCCAGCGTTGTTCACCAGCACGTCGATGCGGCCAAAGTGATCGATGGCGCCAGCGATGAGCCGCTGGCATTGGGCGGGATCGACGACGTCGGTGGGGATGGCAAGCGCGCGATCCGGCCCGCCCAGGTCGGCGGCCAGTTGCGCCAACGCATCCGCGGAGCGGGCGGCCAACACCACCCGCGCGCCCGCCTGAACAAACGCGATGGCCGTGGCCCGACCAATGCCGGTGGAGGCTCCGGTGATGACGATGACCTGCTCGCTGAAATTGGGCATGGCGGGCGTCAATGCACTTGCGTGGGATCAAAGCCCATGGGCGGGCGTTCGGGCAGCCCCGATCCCCGCATCTTGATCTCGCCGAAGCGTTTTTCGTAGTTTTGCAGGTTGTGGGTCAGGGCCTGCAATAGCAATTTGGCGTGATATGGCGTCATCGCAATGCGAGATTGCACCTGGGCCTGGGGCATGTTGGGCATGATGTGCGCGAAGTCGATGACGATCTCGTTGTAATTGTGGTGAATGATGGCGAAATTGCTGTAAGTGGGTTTCAGGTCTTTGGACGCTTCTATCTGAATTTGTCTTGTTTTTTTCTCTTCCGACATGACGCCTCCTCGGGGGCTGTGAAGCGATAGGCGTCGCACAGGGCGAATAGACCAACGCGACGGTTGATGCTGGACGACGGCGTTCGTCGTTCTTGCCTGCTTTTCATCGATAAGGCCGCCGTATGATTGCATTTTATTGTGCCTGCATTGCGCGTGGTTGTCAAACGCATTGCTTTTGTCGTCCGTATGCGTCGCGCCAGCCATGCGCCTTTTCGCCGCCCCGCCGACTAAATCCCGGGGGCTTCCGCCATTTGGGGGCTTTATCGCCAATCAAAAAATGAATGCTCCTTTTGATGTGTTTGACAGGTGAGAATGAATCATGTAAACTGGATTTGATATGATTTCTATGCAATCTTCTACACCGTGAAGATCATTTCGCCTATGAATGTTTCATATCGGATATTGTATGTGCTTCATGCAGTTGTGATGCACATGGCAGTTGTCATCCATGACGCTGTAACAGGGGCTAACGGACCGATTCTTGTTTGATGTCGCTGCAATGATGCCGTGGCAATGAGTTTTCGGCGATTGAGAAGAATCGGGACTCCGTCGGGAATTGATTGAAGCTTCCTTAGCAGCTCGCCATCGATGCGTAAAACAAAATTTGATAACAAAGGAGGTGACGCCTATTGCAGAAGTAGAGATGAAAACATCACGCAATAGCACTTACACATTTCTCTAATCTTCTCTTCTTTCTAGCGGAGGAACCATTATGTCGAAACGGAAGTTTGTTTTAATCCTCACCATTGTCCTCTTGCTCATGCTGGCGTTGATGACGACGGCGTCGGCGGAGGTTGGCGTCACTGACGGAGATTCGGGGACGCCGAGCTTTTCTCATCGCTTGATCGTGCAGCTCAAATCGCCTTCTTTATCTGAATGGGCTTCTGCGCCTGCGGTGAAGGCCGCTTCGGCTGACTTGTTCGTCGACGGCAAGGTGAATGTTCAGTCTGTCACCGCTCAGAATTACATTCAGAGCCTGAAGTCCGAGCAGGCGGCTTTTCTCTCCTCTTTGGCGACGACTGTGCCAGGAGCTCATCTTGCGAACGTTATTGATTCCACCGGAGCCAGCAGGCCATTGGCGTATCAGGTAGTGTTCAATGGCGTGGTGGTTGAAATGCCCGAAGCTTCGGCCGAGAATATCATGGCCATCGCCAAGATGCCTGAGGTCAGGCGGGTGTTTCGAGATTATGAGCACAAGCCGCAGATGTACGCCAGTCTGCCCCTGATTGGTGCGCCCGCCATGTGGGATGAATTGGGCGGCGTCGACGCCGCGGGCGAGGGTGTCATTGTCGCCAGCATCGACACCGGCGTGTACGCTCCCAACCCCTTCTTCGATCCCACCGGCTACACCTATCCGGACGGCTATCCTGTGGGCGACGCCAGCGTGACCACCGAGAAGGTCATCGGCGCCCGCGCCTACTTCCGCCCCTGGGATCCGCCTCTGCCTGGCGATGATGGCGCGTTGCCCGGCCCGGCTGGCAGCAGCCACGGCACGCACACCGCGGGCACCGTCGCGGGCAATGCCAACACCAAGGCCATGATTGCCGGACTCGAGAAGACCATCTCGGGCGTCGCTCCCAAAGCTCAAATCCTCAGCTACAAGATCGGCTATCCCACCAACAGCGAATACTCTGGCAGTGCTTTCTCGGCCGAGATCGTGATGGCCTATGAAGACGCTGTGCGGGATGGCGCCGATGTCATCAACTACAGCTTTGGCGGTTACAGCGGCGTGATGCCCTGGGCCGATTCCGTCACCATCGCCCGTGACGCTGCCTGGGATGCGGGCGTGTTCGTCTCTCATTCGGCTGGCAATAGCGGCCCTGGCATGGCTTCCATCTCCGATGCGTCTCCCAAAGTCATGGAAGTGGCCGCCAGCACCACCACAGGCACCATCGCCGCCGGATTCATCGACGTCACCAGTCCCGAGCCGGTGCCCTCGGAGTTGACCGGCATCTCCTTTGGCGATTGCCTCTTCTGCAAGGCGTTAAACGTGGGCGAGATATTCGGCCCCTATCCTTACACCGACGTCGCCACTGTCACCGCGGGCGGCACCAACACTCTGTGCAACGATGAGCCCATCACCGGGGATCTGACGGGCCAGGTGGCGTTGATCAGTCGCGGCGGCTGCTATTTCAGCGATAAAATCTGGAATGCGCAGCAGGCGGGCGCTGTCGCCGCCATCGTTTACAACAACAAGGGCGACGGGTTGATCAATATGGCTGCGGGCAGCCATGAGGATGATGAATTCACGATCCCTGGCGCTTTCATCGGTCAGACCAACGGTGAGAACATCGTGAAGTTTGGGCAGGATAACCCCGGGGCGGAATTGCAATTCGATTACACCGCGCGGGAAATCGGCAACATCCCCGATGTGATTGCAGGCTTCAGCAGTCGCGGCCCGGCCTTCGCCCGCTTCCTCGAACCTGATGTGACCGCCCCTGGCGTCAACATCCTCTCTTCCGGCTACGCTCCTGGCGTCAGCGGCGTGGATCGTCACATGGGCTTTGGCGTCGCCAGCGGCACCAGCATGGCCGCGCCGCATGTGGCTGGCTCCGCCGCCCTGCTCAAGCAGATGCACCCCGATTGGACGCCCACGCAGATCCGTTCGGCGCTGATGAGCACGGCCACGACTGCGGTGTGGCTGGATAGCGATCACACCGCACCCGCCAGCGTGTTGGATATGGGCGCTGGACGCATCGATCTGACCAAGGCCGGCGATCCTGGCCTCACCTTCGATAAACCATCGCTGAGTTTTGGCAGCGAGCCCGCGGGCGTGTACAGCATGACCGTGACCGCCACCGAGGTGGCTGGCGTCGACGCCACTTACGCCATCACCGCCACGGCTGATGCGGGCGTGACGGTTAGCGTTGAACCCGGCAGCCTCGATTTCACCGCTGGCGGCTCGCAGAGTTTTGTGGTGACAGTCGACGCCTCGGACGCTGAGGTGGGCGATTATGGCGGCTTCGTTTATCTCTCTGACGGTTCCCATCAATTGCATGTTCCCTTCTGGATTCGCGTGGAAGCCGCCATGGGCGGGGCCAAAGTGCTGCTCATCGATAACGATTTCAGCGATCTCCTCGGCTATCCCGACTATACCCATTACTATGCCGATGCGTTGACCGAGCTGGGATGGAGCTTCGATTACTACAATGCGGATATCCATTTCGCCCATTCTCGGACTCTGCCACCGGCGTCGGTGCTGGCCAAATATGATGTAATCGTCTATTGGACGGGCGATCTCTATCAGTCTGACGGCACTTTCACTGTTTCGACGCCGCTGACCGAGATCGATATGCAGACGCTTTCCGACTGGATGTTCAACGGCGGGCGTCTTTTCGTCGCCGGGCAGGATCTGGCTTCGGCTTGGGACGCCACTACGTCGGATGGTCATGGCGCTTTCCTTTATAGCAGCAACCTGGGCGCCAAGTATCTGCAAGACAGCCTGTTCGATCCTTCATACGCAGGAGTGTTGCCGCCTGCGCCTTCGGTCATGGGCGTTCCCGGCTCGGCTTTCAATGGGATGACCTTTGATATCAGCGGCGCCGGGGATGGCGCTGGCAACCAGTATTACGTCGACGAGGTGAGGATTGCGCCTTTCGGCGATTTGGAAGCGCCCGAAGATACTCACGCCGCCTTCGTTGGCATTGGGGGCAAGCCGGTGGCCGATGGCTATGTCGGCGTCACCCGAGCCTCTTATCCCACCCTGGAAGAGCCTGCTCCCGCGTTCGATTATCGCACCCTCTATCTCTCCTTCGGCCTGGAGGGCGTGAATAACGACACAGGCTTCAACACCCGCGAAGACCTGATGAAACGGGCCATGGCCTGGCTGCTCGACAGCGCCGAGGTGACGGTGCATGAGGGACTGGTGGACGTGTCCAGCATCGGCGTCAGCTACCGCTGGGATTTCGGCGACGGCTCTCCCTTCACCGAAGCCAATGGCAGCAACGTGGCCACCCACACCTTCGACGCGGCTGGCGAATATCGAGTGCGGGTGGAGGCGACGGACGCGCTGGGCACGCGCGCGCTGGGCTGCCTGCGCTTTACTGTCACCGATGACATGGTCGGCAAGACGCAGGACTTCACCGCCGAGATGACTTCCACCTACACGCCGCCCGAGCCGCTGCCCACGCCCGTCACTGTGGAATTGCCTCTGACCAGCGACACCTGGCTGAGCGGCGGTCATCCCACCG
>JALXAF010000100.1 GCA_026992375.1 Anaerolineae bacterium | reverse complement strand
TTCTCCCGCCCCACCTCATTCCGCCCGAACGCCGCATCCGCCGCATCGAGACTATTTTCCAGCGTCGCGAGCTGGCCTATCCACCCGGCCAGCGCATCGCATACAGCGATCTGGGGTTGATCCTGCTGGGCCAAGCGGTCAGCCGTCTGACGGGTCAGCCCCTGGATGTTTGCATCGAACAGCGCATCTTCGCACCTCTCGGCATGAGCCACACCAGCTACAATCCCCTGGCCCGAGGCGTTTCCCGCCAGGAGATCGCACCCACCGAAGTTTGCGCTTGGCGTCGCCGGCGCTGTTGTGGCGAGGTGCACGATGAGAACGCGGCGTCACTGGCGGGCGTGGCCGGTCACGCCGGGCTTTTCGCCACAGCTCGCGACATGTGGCTCTTCGCCCAGAGTTTTCTTCCCGGAAGCCCAGAGCTTTTACATCCCGCACTGGTCGCGGCGATGACGCGAGAGCAGGCCCGCTGGGGGGGCTTGCGACGCGGTCTGGGCTGGCAACTGCCGGGCGAGGACGGCGCACCCGTGGGCCAGGCCTGGAACAAAGAGGGCTTCGGGCACACCGGCTTCACCGGAACCTCCCTGTGGGTTGATCCCGACCGACGGCTGACGGTCATCCTGCTCACCAATCGCGTCTACTTCGGTCGGGCAAATACGGCTATCATCGATTTTCGCCCCCGCCTGCACGACGCCATTCTGGAGGCGGTTTCATGATCGTTCTTGGCCTCATGTCCGGCACGTCGGTGGATGGCGTCGATGCGGCCATCGTGGATATCGATGGCGCGCCGCCCCGACTGTCGGTGCGATTGCGTCATTTCACCACCATCTCCTTCTCGCCCGAGCAACGCCAGGCCATCTTTCAGCTTTTCTCGCCCGAAACGAGCCGCGTCGATCTCATCTGCGCCATGAATTTCCGTCTGGGGGCCTGGTTCGCCGACGCAGCGTTGCAGGCCATCGTCCAGGCGGGCCTCACCCCACAGCGGATCGATCTCATCGGCTCCCACGGTCAGACCATCCATCATTTGGCGGGCGAGGACGCCCCCACGCCCTCGACGCTGCAGATCGGCGAGGCCGCGGTCATCGCCGAGCGCACGGGCGTGACCACGGTGGCCGATTTCCGCGTGGCCGATGTGGCCGCCGGCGGGCAAGGCGCTCCGCTGGTCAGCTATGTGGATTGGCTGCTGTTGCGGCATCCGCATCTGAATCGGGCGGCGCAGAACATCGGCGGCATCGGTAACGTCACCTGGCTCCCCGCAGAGTCGTCATCCTCACCGCCTCTTTCTTTCGATACAGGCCCGGGCAACATGCTCATCGATGCGGCGGTGGCGCATGTCACCCACGGTGCACAGCGCTATGATGAAGGTGGTCGGATAGCCGCTCGCGGACGGGTGCACAAAGGGCTGCTAGCCGAGCTCCTGGCGCATCCCTATTTGCATCATCGTCCGCCCAAGACCGCTGGTCGGGAGCAGTTCGGTGCCGAATTTGCTGTATCGCTGTGGCCTCGGGCTCGGGCCCTGGGTCTGAGCGGCCCCGACCTCGTAGCCACCCTCACCGCGTTCACCGCAGAGAGCATCGCCCAGGCCTATCGCAACTTTCTGCCTGCATTCCCCGACGAAATCATTCTGTCGGGCGGCGGCGCGCTGAATCCGACGCTGACGGCCATGCTGAGCCAGCGGGCCGCACCGACCCGGGTGCGGCGCTCCGATGAATTGGGGCTGCCCTCCAATGCGAAGGAGGCCATCGCCTTTGCCGTGCTGGCCTACGAGACCATTCACGGACGCCCGGGGAATCTCCCGGCCTGCACAGGCGCGCACCATCCTGCCATCTTGGGCAAGATTACGCCTGCACCGCCTATGAGAATGTGACCGACGGGCGCTGACCTGCCTTTGGGGCGAATTTATCAACCTCCCCTATTTTCTCCTCCGCCTGCCTTGGAGCGGGCGGCAAGCGTCAATGTTGCGCCGCCAGCCAGCAGCAAAATGAAGAACAGCGTCAGCCAGCGGGGGAGCACTGACGGTGAGGCCTGGAAATGCGATAATGCGATGGCATTGGGTCCGAAATGCCAGATGTAATCCTCCACCTCACCATCGGTCGCGACGCCCGTTATCGCCAGCCCGCCAGCGCTACTCAAGCGCACCCGCACCGCAATAGCATTGTTGTTGGACGTAAAAGTGTTGGCTGGAATATCGAAGTACGCCCGATGCACGCCTGCGGTCAGGGGCATGGCCAAGGCATTGCCACTGGCGTCCCGCAAGGTGATCTCGCTCAGAGAGCCGCCTATATCCATGAAGACCTGCGGCACGCCAGAGCCTCCCTGGATATCGATGTTGATGCTGCCGCCGTTGCCGCTGGCGACCGTACCTTCGGACCATCCATTGCCTGCCAGACCGTTCTGACGCGTCACGCCGTCCTCTTCACCACCATCGCCAGAGGCGCTGTTATCGGGCAATGCGTCAGGCTCGCTTTGCACCGAGGATCCTAGTCTTAGCGCACCGCCAAGTTGGTGGCGCGGGCCATTCGAGGCGTGCGTGGTGTGATAGGAATCGGGCAAATCGCCAAAATCGTAAACCATGGCGTCAGTCGGGCCGAAGTTGTCGATCCTGAAGATGGCGCCTGAATCTGAATACATTCCGTAGTGCAGGAGCCTCCAGACGCCATTGACCAGAGTGTATCTGTTCCAGGGATCTCCGGCGTCAGGGGTCACCTGATCACTGAGAAAGGAGAAGCCGACATACTTGTAACTGCCCGCCAGCTCATCGAAGGTTTTTGTGTTGTTAGGGCAATTTGCCCAGGGAAAGAAATTCGCTTCGGTGACTGTGATGCTGTTTGGCGTCCATTGTCCCAGGGGTAAAGCATTGATATCGACAGAGAGGGGGACTTTTGACAGCCACATATTACATACATTGCTATCTTGTGAGTCGGCAATCAACCAGTAGGCCATCACCTTTTCGCCCGAAGGACTGATGAAATCGCCAGTATCTCGTTTAAGATCGGTTTGCAACGTTTTTCCCAGCAAGTTGCCTAATGATGGTGCAGCAGGGTTTCCATTTTGGAGGATGTTGTAGAGACGACCATTGAGATTTGTTGTGGAACCGCTGTAGATATGCCCATCTTCATGCCCTCCGGTGGCGGACCACTGGCTGGGCTGGAATGACATGAATGGCCATGGCGTGTTTTGTTCATCGAATGTGCCTGTTTCAAACCCTTCGTTGTTATTGTCGAATGTCCAATATGTTGTGGTTTGAGCAGTGGCCATCCCGTATCCCATGACTGTAACCATGATCAGCACGAAAAGTGCAAAATTCCTTTTTTTAAAAACGGACATTCTTATCTCCTCTCGACGAAAGTAATGCGCTTTTGGGAGCAACTATACAGTTTGCATATTGCATCGTATAGGTTGAAGCCATCGACAGGAGACACGCCAGCACCGTGAAGCGTTAAACGTCATCCCTATGTAATAAAATCATAGTTCATAGCAGGGCGCTACTCTGCTGACAACCGTTTGTCGCTTTACGCATGAAGAGAAGCTGCATAAAAGGCTAACGTTGCTTCAGCGGGCATTTTCTCGCCGCGGCCCGTATAGTTTGCTTTTGTATCTTTTACCATAGCTTTGGTTAATATCCAAATCTTCTTTTGAGCATACGGCAATTTTATGTTGGTGTGTCCTGTTTCGATTGCAGAAACCGCAACGCAGCCAGCGCCGGGGGACTTTATCCCCCGGTAAGAAACAGCGCCTCTGCGTCGCTCCTGGGACGTGGCAAACTCCGCTATGACGGTTTGATTTGTAAACATTCATCGTTCGGCCAGCGTCCGCCGCCAGCCCAAAGCGTCGACTCAAGTCGCGCTATTGAGTCCTCCGGGCTGTAGGGCGATCTGCGTCCCCTTGCTTCCCAACCGAAATTGGACACCCCCATTTCAAATACAACGCACTGAGTGGGGCGTCACATCGACGCCGAGCCCATCTACTGAGACGACAGGCTCCGCGTCCTTGCGCTCGAAGAGGCGAGTAAGATGCTCGGTGTGAATCACGATTCGGTGTATTGGGACTGATCCAGCTTGTCTGTGGGCGGGCTGAAATCCATTGATTCCAGCGGGACTGGCTCGGGCGGCGCAGGGGGCGACGCGGCGTCATCTTCCTCTTCGATGGGTTTGAAGTAGAGGATGATCATCAGGCTGGTCAGGGCCAACACGCCGATGATGAGTTCGGTGAGGGGGATGCTGAAGCGCGAAGCGCTGACAACCGCCGCCGCATCCACCAGCCAGTGCCAGCCGATGGCGGCCCATAGCCAGCTTTTATTCCTCCGCAAGAACACCTGCATGACGATGACGGCCAGGGAAATCTGGATGATCAGCGTCGAAATCCGCTCGACAGCGCCCATCAACGCCATGTACCAGGGCGCGGACCAGAACGCGGTTATCTGCTGTTTGACCAGATCAAGCTGCTCGGGGGGGACTTTGGCCAACGTTGCCGGGGTGTTCTTCAGCGCGATCATATTGACCACGGTCAATCCCGCCAAAAGGCCCAGGATCATGGCTTCGAACCCGCCGTGCCCGGCGCCGTACATCAGCGCGGATTTCCAACTGCGGGCGCTTTTGAGCTGGTTGCGCAGGATGGAGTAGCGGGCCAGCTCCTCGGTGATGGCTGCGGTGAAGCCGAAGACGATGGCCTGGAGCCAAATCAGCCCGTCCGGGCCCAGGCCGGGCGTAACGCGAGTGAGGATGGCGTTGAGGGGAAGGTGGAAAAGCTGGGAAAGGATGAAGGCCAGGCCGCCGAAGATAAACAGCCGCCAGGAAAGGCTGAATTTGCGCGCCAGAAGTATCCCCAAAAGGATGGGGGTGAGGATCATCAACAGGGAGTTCAGGATGTAGGCGGTGAGGAGCATGGGCGGAATTCGGCGGGATGGGCGGCGTTAGTCCTTGGGATACACCCACTCTTCGAACATGGGCGTCAGGTCGCAGTCACACGCGGCTTCGGCCACGCGCTTGAGGCCGTCGGTGGTGGCGATGCGCCATTGGAATTCGTGATAGTAATCTTTCTGGAATTTCTCGAAGGCCTTATCGCCGATTTTCTTACGCAATTCATCGAAGAAGATGCCGCCGCGGCCGTAGATGATGCCACTGTATTCCGCTTCATCATACGCGGCCACGGGCAGATCCAGCGGGATGTCGGCGTCGTCGATATAGTCCCACCGCAACTGTTGATTCCTCCGTTCTTGTCGATACCCCGCTTTGCCATGCACTTCCTTGTAGTAAAGCATGGTGTTGTATTGGGTGAGAGATTCATCCAGCCAGGGATGATGGATTTGATCGTTGCCCACCACGCTGTAAAACCACTGATGCCCGACTTCGTGGGCGGTGGCCACCTCGAAAAAGTTGTGCGCCGGATTGTAGAGGGATAGGGCCACGACGATGACGCCCGGGTACTCCACGCCGCCAGCCAGGGTGGGCGTTCCCGCCACATCCAGCTCGGTGAAGGGATAGACGTCGTAATAGCGATTGAAGACTTTCAGCGCGTCGATGGCGTATTGCAGCGCCATCTTGTTTTCTGCGCTCAATTCGCCCGGTGCATAGGCCCGCACCACCGTATCGCCCACCTGGCCTTCGATCACCTGATAACGCGAACTGCTGACGAGGTAGAAATCGCGCATGGGCCCAGCCGCCCAGGTGGTGATCATGCGACCATCCATTTCCTGGCTATCCATCAGGAAGCCCGACGCCTGCACCACCCGATCCGCGGGCAGCGAGGCTCTCACCAGATAGTAGGCTGTATCGCTGTATGTTACATCGCCGTAATTGGGCGGGATTTCTGTGTACCAGCCGATTTCGTCATCGTAGGCGGGGATCATGGGATAGGCGTGGGCCAAAGCCAGCACGTCTTCCAGATAGGCGAACACCGCGTAATTGCTCCCCTCGGTGGTGGGTACGGTGACCTGATAATCCATGGCGATGACAACCTGATCGCCCGGCTCCAGCGGCGCGGGCATGGCCACCCGCAAAACGCTATCTTGCTCCTCTAGCATGGTTTTGGTCCCCCGGCCATTGACGGTGATGTTCTCGACTATCATTTTGCCGCCGAGCATGTTGGGGAACAGCCGGAAGACCACCTGGTTCAGGGCTACGTCCTCGGTGTTGGTGTAGCGCACTTCCAGCTTGCCATCGACGCGGGTCAGATCATCGCTGACCGTGAAATCGATGTGATAAACGCTGGCTCCCGGCAGCTCCTCGAGCGCGTCCCGCTGCGAGGGGATCAGCCCCTGCTCGAAGATGGCGCGATCATCCCAGGGGACGTCGAAAAGCGCGGGCGCTGGAATTGCAGGCGTTGGCGTGGGAGAAGGCGTGGCCACCGTGACGGGCTGCTCGATTGTGGCGGGGGGTGGCGGCAATTTGGCCGCGCTGCATCCGGCCAACGCCAGCGTCAGCAGCAGGAGCGAAAAGAGAATCAGAGATCGTTTCATGAGGATAATTCGGAGGAATGTGGTAACTGCTCAGGTAGCCTGATTCGGCCTGGAAAACGTCTTGCCACGAAGGCTCGAAGGAACGAAGACACGAAGAAAATCCTTGTTTCTCACCCTTCATGCCTTCGAGTCGTCGTGTCGTCGTGGTTTTTGGCCTTGCTACGTTAGTAGTTACGGAATGTGAGAAAAAACCGAGTGCGGCCACTGGGTGCTGGATTCTTTGAAAATAGAACACGAATGAACACAGAAAAGCACGGATAATTCGAAAATCTGTGACCGAAGGCCGTGTGAATCCGTGTCCTCATTTTCGTTTGTATCGGCGGGCGATCGCTCGTGTCGCCTGATTTTGAAACGCCAATACCCAATATCCAATACCCAACGCCTCAGTCATTCAGCCGCTCGACGTTGGGCCTGATGTTCAGCCTGTCGATGAGCTGGTTGAGTTCGTCGTTGGTGAGGGGGCGGCCTTTGCCCGCGTACGCGGTGAGCGCGGCCTCCATCATGTTGGTGCCAAAGGAGCGGCCCTCGTAGCGAGGGGTGGTGGTGATGAGCCAGCGCACGCCCCGGGCCTTGAGTAGCTCCACATCCGCCGCGGTGGTGGTGTTGGTGAGGATGTCCTTGCCCGTCAGATCTTCGGGCATGTGCTTGCGGATGTAGAGGAAGTCGCCGGCGATGAGCTGGGCCCGCCGCCAGTACTTCTCGAACTTGGGCTCGATGGTCTCCTGCTTTTCGCCAGTGGGATACACCATGGAGATGGGCAGCTTGCCCAGAACGGGAAGCAGCGCCTTGCCCAGACGGCGCAGATTATCGATGCCCTTGACCGGGATGGGCAGCCCCAGCGCAAACATGAGATCGCCGAAGATGACCTCATCCGCCACCTCAGAGACGGCCAGGGCCATGCCGTAACGATCCACGGCCAGGGTGACAAAAGCCCGCTCGTAATGAGGAACGCCGCCCAACTGGGGCGCGGCCAGCTCGAAGACGCGGCGCTCCAGGGTGTGTTTCAGACCGCGGCCATCCACCGCCGGGGTCTTGTGCACATCTTTGATGAGCCCCAGGCCCGAGCGCAGCGGATACTCCTTGTCATCGATGCGCAGATACAGCTCCACGCCGCCGACGCCGAAGGCGTCCACCTGGCCATCCAGCTCGGCGAAGAGCTTGCGGGCCTTGTCCGGGTCGCCGTCCGTGCCGATGCGCTCCACGCTGATGGGCTCGCCATCGAAGGTGACGACGACTTTTTTGTTGCGTTTGCTGCTGCCGAGACTGATGCTGACTGCTTTCTTCATGGGAATGACCTGTTTTGGATGCAGAAAATGTGGGGGCTTTTCAATTTGGTTTTGTCCAAAATGAGCAGAGAGAAACGGAGCGCTCGTATGTGTCATCCTCGCCTGAAAAAATCCTCTGCAAACCAGCGGCTCCCTCCCCTGCAAAGGAGCGAAGCGACTGGCGGGGGA
>JALXAF010000099.1 GCA_026992375.1 Anaerolineae bacterium | reverse complement strand
GGCCAGAGCAGGTTGCAAAACACCGGTATCTGCGGCAGATGGAGGACGGGCTCGGTGCGCTGCGAGCCGCAGACGGGGCATTCGGCGCGGGGGGAATTCATTTCGGTCATGGCTCAGACCAGTAGAATCTTCGGATGCAATCCCATCTCCGCCAGAGAACGGGTGATCTCTGCTTCGTAGACGGGATTCATGATGATGACGACCTGGGGGCGATATTCTTGCAGAAACGCAGGCCCGACCACCTCCTGGCCCGTTCCCGGCAGGAAATATCCCTGTTTGTAAGGGTTGATGTCCACCACGTACTCGATGGCATCGCTGTTCCCCAGCGTCGTCAAAAAGGCCACAGCTTTGGAGCCGCCGCCCCACAGCACCGCGCGCTGGCCCCGGGCGTGGAGATCGGCCAGGATTTGCCGCCATCGCGTCAGTTCGGCGGGGACGTTCTCTGCGAAATAGGCTACGTCTTGCCGCAGGGCCTCCAGGCTTTCCTCCTGGGGCAGGGGCGCGGAGTCGCCATCGCCGGGCCGGGCCTCGATCATCAGATATTGATCGCCGTAATCAGTCCACAAATCGATCACATCGAACCCCGCGCGGCGGAAGAGGCGGGCCAGGGAGCCGGGGCTGAAGTAGGAGCAGTGCTCGTAGTACACGTCCACGAATTCCAGGTCTCGCAAAATGCGGCGGATCTCGGGAATCTGGAAGAAGACCACGGTCTCGCGGCGGTCGCCGATGGCCCGACGCACCATGGCCACGAAATCCCCAACGTCGGGGATGTGCTCCAGCGTCATCTTGCAGACGATGAAATCGGCCTGGTAGTCGGCGTATTGCTCGGAATAGAAGTCGCGGATGAAGGTGAGGCGCTCGTCCGCGGCCTGATTGCGTTCGGGGATGTACGCGGGGTCGAAGCCCACACCCCGGTTGTCCCCCATCTGGCAGAGCAGCGTGAGAAATTCGCCCTTGCCGCATCCGATTTCGAGGATGGTCTTGTGGTGCAGGTCGTAGCGTTGGATGAGGCGTTGGGCCAGGGCCCGGTGGAACGCGCTGAAGGTGGGCGAAAAGCCCTGGGTCTCCTCGTAGCGCTCGGAGTATTCGTGCAGCGTGGGATCGAAAGCGGTGTTGGTGATGAATCCGCACGCTTCGCACAGCGCCAGATGGATGTCGCCCCGGGGATAGGTGAGCGCGGCCTCGCGGGTGGGCATGAGCAGCACGCTGTGCGCAGGTGCGCCGTGCATCTCGTAGAAAGGCGTCAGGCGGGCGCCGCCGCAGGCGGGACAGCGGGGGGGGGATTTGGGATTTGGGATTGCGGATTGCGAATTTGGGATTTGGGATTTGGACATTGCGGGGATTGTCAGAACGTGGTAAAATGTATCACAAATGGAACACATTTCCAGGAGGCATTATGGCTAAAAGCGCAGTTATCCGTGCAAGGATCGAACCCGAATTGAAAACCAATGCAGAAACGATTTTGCGGGAGCTGGGGCTGACGCCCACAGAGGCCGTGACGATCTTTTATCGCCAGATCACGTTGCACCAGGGATTGCCTTTCGAGGTCAAAATCCCCAATCGGCTCACCCTGCAAACGTTCCGGGATACAGACGAAGGAAGGAATATCATCCGGGCGGAAAGCAAAGAGTATCTTTTTGAAAAGCTGGAGCTCTGATGGGTGTGTCAGAAATGAGTCCGCCCGGCGATGAAGTCGCCGGGCTACAAAACAGCGCCGGATGAATCCGGCTAGCCCCGCAGGGGCGCTGTTTCTAGCCGGGGGACTTCATCCCCCGGCGTTGGTGGCGGGCGCGAAGCGCCCCGGGCCTATAACCGGATTATTTTGTCAATGTTCATCACTCGGCAATTTGGCCGGAACCAGAATGCGCCCATCCGATTTGTTCAGATGATCTCCGGGCGGGGCACGGGGCGGATGAAACGGCCGCCGCGGCGGCGATATTCGGCCTGCTGGGCCATGATCTCATCCGCGAAGTTCCAGGCCAGCAGCAGCACGTAGTCGGGCTGGTCTTCCAATAGCTTCTCGGTGGGATAGATGGGCAAATGGTTGCCGCCCATGAATTTGCCATGTTTGACCGGATTCAAATCCACGATGTAATCCAGCAGGTCGCGGCCGATGCCCACGTAGTTCATCATGGTGGTGGCTTTGGCCGCGGCGCCATAGCCGATGATGCGCTTGTCCTGGCGTTTCAGGTCTCGCAGCAGGGCCAGCAGGTCGCGTTTGATGCTTTCCACCCGATCCGCGAAATCCCGATAGTAGTCGATGCTGTCGACGCGTCGGGCGGATTCCTGGGCGAGGAGTTCGCTCACCGAGGCCCGAACATCCTC
>JALXAF010000098.1 GCA_026992375.1 Anaerolineae bacterium | reverse complement strand
CCTCAGTTTCGCCCCCTCCCCTGCAAAGGAGCGAAGCGACTGGCGGGGGAGGGCCGGGGAGGGGGCGAAACTGAGGAAACCTGGAGAGATCGTCGAGATGACGGTGGTGCGCGGGGCTATTTGCCTACGCCCGCCTTCTCCACGAATTCGTTGGTCCAGACGCCGTCGGTGTTCACAGCCTCGTTCACCAGCCCGGCCTTCTGCATAAACGCGGCGGTGGCGGGCCAGATGGCGGGATCGGTGCGGCCTAGCGCGTCGGGCGATGCGGGCGTCCAGTAGGGCAATGACGCGTCGAAGATGGCCCGGTTGGTCCCCAAATTTTGGGCGGCTTCGGGGACGTATTTCAGACTGATTTTGAAGGCGTCATCCGGGTGTTCCAACGTGTAGGCCACGCCGCGCAGCATGGCCCGCACCATCCCCGTCACCCGGTCGGGGTGGCTGTCGATGACCGCGTCGCTGGTGACCAGGCCGTTGCCGGGCAGGTGCATGTAATCATCCACCACGATGACGTTGGTGGGGATGTCTTCCATCTGGAATTGCACCGGGCCGTTGGCCGCATAATCCACTGCCGCGTCCACCAGGCCCTCCTTCAGCGCCGCAGCCTGATTGAAGCCGACGGTCTTCAGGTTGATCTGGTCTTCGGGCAGGTCTGCGGCCACGACCAGCGCTTTCCAGCCGACGTAACTGGCTCCGAACAGGCCCGGCACGCCCACGGTTTTGCCAATCAGGTCTTCGGGCGATTCCACGCCTTTTTCCGCGGGCGAAAAGACGACCACGGGATATTTCGCGTACCATTCGGCCACGTAGGTCACGGGGAGCTTTTGCGCCCGCCCCAGGATGATTTGATCGCCGCTGGCGATGGCGAATTCGCGCTTGCCAACGCCCACCAGCTTGAGGAAGTCATTTTCGTAGCCGTATTCCAGGCTCACGGTCAGGCCCTCATCCGCGAAATAGCCCTTTTCGATGGCTACGTAAAGGGGCGCGAATTGCACGCTGGGAATGTATCCAACGCCCAACTGGATGGCTGTGGGGTTTTCGGGGGCGGGCGTGGCGGGCGTGGCGGTGGGTTCGGGCGCAGCCCCGCCGCAGGCCGCCAGCAGCATCATCAAAAGCAAAAGGAGAAGCAGGGGGTTTGAGAAATGTCGGGACATGAGGTGAAAGAGAAGGGGGAAAGGGGCAGGGGACAGTGGTCAACAACTCTGGCAGTTGCCTTCAATCCAAAAAATCAGCGGAAATCCGCCGCATTCGCGTCATCAGCGGCGAATTGCAGGATGATGACCGACGGCTGAGGTCTTCCGCGCGCCGTTCCCGGACGCCGGGCCTGGTTTACTCGGCCCGTTTCCAGGCCAGCAGGCGATATTCCAGCAGGCTGACGAGGCCGTAAAGGCCCAAAGCGATGAAGACCAGGGTGAACAGGGCCACGAAGAGCAAGGGAGTGTCTAACATGCCCTGGGCCAGATTGATGAGGAAGCCCAGGCCGCGGTCGGAGCCCACGAATTCACCGATGACCGCGCCGATAACGGCCAGGGTGGCGCCGATCTTGAGGGCTCCCAGAAAGACGGGCAGGGCGAAGGGGACTTCCAGCTTGATGAAGGTCTGCCAGCGGGTGGCCTGCAATGAACGCATCACCGCCGCCAATTCCGGCTCCACCGAGCGCAGGCCCACGATGGTGGTGACCAGCACCGGGAAGAAGAGCACCAGTGCAGCGATGATGATGGTGCGAAACAGGGCGTTATGAATCCAAATGACCAGCAAGGGAGCCAGCGCCACCACCGGGAAGGATTGCAGCGCCACGATGTAGGGCGAGACCAGTTGATCCAGCAAAGGCGATTTGGCCAGCAGATAGCCCAGCAGGGTGGCGACGATGACGCCCAACAGCAGCCCGGCTAAAATCTCCGTCAGGGTGATGCTGGCGTGCCGCCACAGGCTGCCATCGGCCAGGGTGACGAGGAATCGCTCGGCCACGTCCGCGGGGGAGGGAAGAATGAAGGTGGGGTAATCCTGCCAGCGCACCAGCGCATCCCACAAAAAGAGGAACAGGGCCACGGAGGCCGCGCCCAACGCAGCCCGGGCCAGGCGCATAGCGTGACGGGAATGGGAAAAGGGGAGCGGTTTTGCTGGCTGTCGTAAAGAGGAGCGAGAAGACATGGGGGTAGAGATGGAACGCAGAAACCTCTGATGCACACAGATTTTCGCAGACTGTTTTGATTTGGGTGTGTCCCAAATGAGTTAGAAAGTTAAAATAATCCGTAACTACTAAGGTAGGCCTGCTGAGCCAACGTTCAAGACAGCGTTCGTCAGTTTTGCAGCCTTGGCCGCTGGACTTGG
>JALXAF010000097.1 GCA_026992375.1 Anaerolineae bacterium | reverse complement strand
TCGTTCTCAACCGGCCCGAGTACGCCGACGCCCAAATCCTGATCTCGGGCAAGAACTTCGGCAGCGGCTCCAGTCGCGAGCACGCGGTGTGGGCCCTGACCGACTACGGCTTCCGGGCCGTCATTGCGCCCAGCTTCGCCGACATCTTCCACAACAACGCGCTCAAGAACGGCCTGCTGCCCATTACCCTGCCCGAAAACGCCGTCAACATGCTCATGGACCTGGTCGAGGAGGAGCCTGACGTCCGCATCCTCATCGACCTGCCCGCGCAAACCGTCACCCTGCCCGACGGTCAGCAAATCAGCTTCGATATCGACGCCTATCGCAAGCAATGTCTCATCCAAGGCCTGGACGACCTGGGCTATCTGCTGGCCAACATAGAGGCCATCGAAGCCTACGAAGCCGCCTGGCGCAAATAACCCTCCATCTCCTCTCATTACCACCCTTTTCATTTCCATCAAAAAGGAGGCCTGACCATGACACGGCAGGACAAGCAAAGCAATCGATTTCACACCGCCAGCGATTATGAGGTCAAAGAACAGCAGCAGTACTGGAATCGCTACATGAACTCTGGCTATCAGCCTGCTTTCCCCGAGGATGAAGAGCCCAAACCCCACCAGGAGCGAGATTGGGAACACGCCCACGAGCCCCTGAATAAAGCTTTTGATCCTGAACAGACCCACTAAACCGACACGCTTCCACGAGTGCACGTTCCGCCGGATAACGGCGTCCGTGAGAAAAAGTGGCGGATATTGGATATTCGATATTGGAGATTCGATATTGGATATTCTTTCTGGCCATAAAGGGGCAAGCACGTCTTTCAATATCCAATACCAATTATCTATTTTCCCATCGCTAACATTCCATCGATCCCATTCTTATGCCCAACAAATATCACATTGTCCTTCTTCCTGGCGATGGCATTGGCCCGGAAGTCGTGACAGAAACCCGCAAGACTCTCGAAGCCCTGACCTCGCTTTTCGATTTGACCTTCGATTTTTCAGAATATCTCGTGGGCGGCATCGCCATCGATGAGACCGGCTCGCCCCTGCCCGACGACACCCTGGCAGCCTGCGAACAGGCGGATGCGGTGTTGTTTGGGGCGGTGGGCGGCCCCAAATGGGCGGACCCCACAAAGTCGGTTCAGCCCGAGCAAGGGCTGCTGAAACTGCGTAAAGCCCTGGGGCTCTACGCCAATCTGCGCCCGGTCAAAATCTTTCCCCAACTCATTGCCGCTTCATCGCTGCGGCCCGACGTGCTGGCGGGCGTGGATGTGCTGGTGGTGCGGGAGCTCACCGGCGGCATCTACTTTGGCCCGCGGCAGGAAGGGAGCGAAGAGGCCTACGACACCCTGTTCTACACCCGCCCCGAGATCGAACGGGTGGTGCGAGTGGCGGCCCTGGCCGCACGCGGGCGTCGGGGCAAGCTCACCTCGGTGGATAAAGCCAATGTGCTGGCCTCCTCTCGCCTATGGCGACAGACGGTCGTGCGTCTGATGACGGATGAATTCCCCGACGTGGCGCTGGAGCACGTGCTGGTGGACGCCATGACCATGCACCTCATCCGTCGCCCGGCCGATTTCGACGTCATCGTCAGCGGCAACCTGTTCGGCGACATCATCACCGACGAGGCGGCCATGCTGGCTGGCTCCATGGGCATGCTGCCCTCGGCCAGCCTGGGCGATGGCGCACGGGGGCTCTATGAACCCATCCACGGCTCCGCGCCCGACATCGCGGGCCAGGGCGTCGCCAACCCTCTGGCGACCATCCTCTCCGCGGCCATGATGCTGCGCCATTCGCTGGACGAGGAAGACGCGGCCCGTGCCATCGAGAACGCGGTGGAGCGGGCCCTGGACGCGGGCTATCGCACGCCCGATCTGGCCAACACCGCCCTGCCCGACCAGACCATCGAGGTCGTGGGCACGCGGGCCATGGGCGAGATCGTGAGATCGCACCTGGCCCAGGTATAACGACGCAGACACTGCATTCATTCCCACAATTCCCAAAATCCCATACTGTCCCTCCAAGGCTGACTATGACATCCACCATCCAACTCTACGACACCACCCTTCGCGACGGCACTCAGGGCGAGGGCGTCAATTTTTCTTCCGGCGACAAGCTGCGCATCGCCCGCAAACTGGACGAACTCGGCATTCATTACATCGAGGGCGGCTGGCCCGGCTCGAACCCCAAGGATATGGAATTCTTCGAGCGGGCGCAGACCGAATTGCAACTCAAGCAAGCCAAAGTCGCGGCCTTTGGATCAACCCGCAAGGCCCGCACGCCCGTGGACCAGGACGCTCAGGTGCAGATGCTGCTGGCCACCAACA
>JALXAF010000096.1 GCA_026992375.1 Anaerolineae bacterium | reverse complement strand
ATTTTCGGGCGTTATTTCGCCGATGAATGTGCAGATTTTTGTGGTGCCTACATCGATGGCTGTAATCAGGTCGGACACGGTGGTGGATAGTGGTGAGTGGGTGAATGCTATTGGATGTAAACGCGATCGTAGCGAAGATCCACGGTTTTGACGGGACGATTTTCTTGCAAAATCTTTTTGCGCATGGCCTGCCATGTGGTCACCTTGCGCTGCATATCATCGCCATCGCCCAGATACACGCGCCAGCCCTCTGGGCTGATGAAGAAAAGACCATAGACCTGGCGATGATGAAACTCCTTCATCCCGGGAAGGGTCGTCGTGATGGTCTGGATGCCTTGCCCGACGTCTGGATTCAGATGTTCGCCGTCGGTGCTGGCAGAGCCATCTTCATCGATGAGCCGGGGAAGATCAGAGCGTTCTGTGACCGCAGGGAAGAGACGTCCTTCTGCATCCGCCCAGAGGATTTTGTCCCCCTGGCGATAGATCAAAACCGGCTGGCGTTCGACCACATGGATCGCGATGTGGTTGGGCAGGGCCAGACTGACACGCGCCTCCTTCACCTGAGGCAGAAAGGTCATCAGTTGTCGGGACGCCTGTTGCGGATCGATGACATAGATATTCCGTCCCGCCAGGTCAACCTGCTTCAGTATTTGTTCATCGCTCAAATAGCTGTTTCCGCTGATCGCGGGCGTCTGCGTCTGGAATTCGGCGTCGCTGAAAAGAAAAATCAGCGCCGCAACCCCCGACATCAACAACAGTAAGGCGGTGTAATGAGAAAACCCCCAGGATCGAACAAGCTTGTCGAGGGCGGAATCCTTCTTGCGCCTGCGCGAGGCTTCTCGTCGACCGCGCTGCTTTGCTCGTCCTTGCTTTATGGTCCTGGGCGAAAGCACCGGAAGACTGGTGGCGCTGAATCGTTTCTTCTTCCTGATTCCTCTCTTTGTCATAGGCCTTGGTCATCCTGCCTGATAAGTGGTTTTCAGGGCTTTTCTCTGATGATAGCGCTCGAATCCAAGCTGAATGAGACGGTGGAGCAATTCAGGATAGGGAATGCCGCTGGCCTCCCACAATTTGGGAAACATGCTGATGGCGGTGAAGCCGGGCATGGTGTTGATCTCGTTGATGAATAGCTCGCCCGTGGCGTCGTTCAACAGGAAATCCACCCGGGCCAGACCACTGCCCTGAATGGCTCGAAACGCCTGCACTGCCATCGTCTGCGCCTGTGCAATCAATCGCGGGGCGATGGGCGCGGGGATGAGCTCCTGGCTGTTGCCGCTTAGATACTTGGCTTCATAGTCATAAAACTCATTGCTGGGGATGATCTCGCCCGGCGCTGACGCCCGTGGATGTTCATTGCCCATCACCGAGACTTCGATCTCTCGCGCATGGGGGACAGCCTGTTCCACGACGACAAGTATATCATACTCGGCCGCTTCGCTGAGCCCGGCCAACAACTCCTTTTTGTCATGCGCCTTACGAATGCCCACGCTGGAGCCCAGGTTGGCCGGTTTGGTGAACATGGGATAATCTAGCTCTTCCTCCAGTCGGGCAATGACGTATTCGGGCGCTTGCTGCAACTGCCGTTGCCGGATTTGCATCCAGGGCGTCTGGGGCAAGCCGTGAATGGCGAATACCCGCCTGGCGACCGCCTTGTTCATCGCCAGCGACGACGCCAGCACGCCGTTGCCTACGTAGGGGATATCGGCCAGCTCGAAGAAGCCTTGCACGACGCCATCCTCCCCATAGGGCCCGTGCAGCACCGGAAAGATGATGTCCAGATCCGCCAACCAGGTGGGATCGGGCCAGCGGGGCGCGTCGGGCGGCGCGCTTTCGCCCGCCAGCAGACGTTTCAGGGGCTGCTCGAACAGCCATCGACCGGTTTTATCGATGCCGATGGAAACGACGTCGTAGCGGGTGCGGTCGATGGCGGCCAGCACCGATTGGGCGCTCATCAGGCTCACTTCATGCTCGCCCGATTGTCCGCCAAAAAGGACGCCGACAGTGGTTTTGGAAGCGGTCATGGGGGAATTGGATGGGGATGAGTGACGGGCGTGGTGCGTGGTGCGTGAGGCGTTTGCATGTCACGCCGCATGGACGGGAGCCGTCGACAGGCGACATGCCAAGACCGTAAAACGTCAAGCGTCATACGTCATGTCCAGCAATTTAAAATTTGGCTTGGCGAAAAGCCCCCCTCCCGGCCTCCTCCCGCTTCGTCTGGCGCCTTGCAGGGGGAGGAGCCCATCGCTTTGCCAATCTGCGTAGCAGATGAGCATCTCCCTCCCCCGAACAGGAGCGCAGCGAGTATCGGGGGAGGGAGATGCTCATCTGCTA
>JALXAF010000095.1 GCA_026992375.1 Anaerolineae bacterium | reverse complement strand
ACCTTAGCAGTTACCCGGATAAAAAGACAATATGGACGGAATGGCCCTTTTGCAGAAGGATTTGGGGCGCAGTCAGTAGCGCCAGGATGACCAGGGCCCAGATCAGCCAGACCCAAATTCGCATGTAGATCGATTTCGTGGCAAAATTCATGGAAAGATGCTCCGGCAAATGAGGATTTAGTCACCCCATACTTTGCCACAAAGGAGCATCTTCGTCATCTTTCTCTCTTTATTTGGTTCTCAAAGTGCGAAATGTAGGCTAAGAACACTAAGACACAAAGGCGCAAAGGGGAATTTATACATTAGTTACGAAAACCATCCTTCAACATATCTCCACCTCATTTTCGAACCCGGACAAGCAGGAACCAAAGGAGCCAATCTCACGAAAAGGCGCAGAGCCGCAAAGGAAAAAAGAGGCAAAGAAAAGCCTGGCGTCTTGGCGACTTTGCGTGAGACATTTTCTCTTTCAGTAAGCAATGATTCCAAAGGAGTTTCATCATGACAAAACAGATCGTCCATACCCAAAACGCCCCGGCCGCGGTCGGCCCCTACTCTCAGGCCGTCAAGGTCGGCAACCTGGTTTACACCGCCGGACAGATTGGCATTGATCCCGCCACGGGGAAAATGCAGGAGGGGCTGGAGGCCCAGGCGCGCCAGGTCATGGCAAACCTGCAGGCTGTGCTGGAGGCCGCAGGAGCGAGCTTCGACGATGTGGTCAAAACCACCATCTTCATCACCAACATGGCCGATTTCGGCGTGATCAATGGCATCTATGGCGCGCATTTCGGTGATGCCCCCCCTGCCCGATCCACCGTCGCCGTCACCCAACTGCCCCTTGGCGCGCTGGTCGAGATCGAAGCTGTCGCCCTGACCGAGAATTAATCTACTTCTAATTTTAGGGCTTCGATTTTTTGCGGTTTCATCAGGGCTGGGGTATACTTGCCGCATCATTTAACCTGGAGGAGAAGGTTTCATCCAAATGAACAATTCAGAACAATTTTCCGAAACACCTGTCGAGGAGGTGACTCCGGAAGTCGTCCCCACAGCACAGATGCAGGCAGAAGAAGCTGTAACTGAAGCGCCTCAAGAAGAAACGCAAGCTGAAGTTGCAGAGCCCCAGCAGGACGTCCATCCCATGGAGCAATTGCTCCAGGACTCGAGCTATGATCTGCGGCAACTGGAAGTTGGGGAAATCATCGAGGGCGTGATTGTTGGTTTCACCGACAATGGCGAGGTATTGGTGGACATCAATGCCAAATCCGAAGGCGTGATCCCTGCCCGGGATCTGGATCGCGTTGATGATGACATCCGCGAGGGCCTCAAAGAAGGCGACAAAATCTTCGTGCAGGTGGTTCGTCCCACCAGTCGCGAGGGCAATGCGGTTCTCTCCCTGTCTCGCGCCCTGGCCGAGTATGATTGGCAGAAGGCGCAGGAGCTTCTGGAATCGCAGGAAGTCTTCGAAGGCGAAGTCAGCGGCTACAACCGCGGCGGCGTCATTGTTTTCCTGGGCAAAGCCCGTGGGTTCGTTCCTGCTTCGCAGCTTGTCAGCGATGATGGCAAAAAGCAGGAGGACACTGACGATCGCTTCAAAGACTTGGTGGGCAAGAAGCTCATGCTCAAGGTCATCGAGATGGATCGCAGTCGCAACCGACTTATCCTCTCCGAGCGCCAGGCCATGCGCGACTTCCGTCGTCAGCAGAAAGAAAAGCTGCTCAGAGAACTACAAGTCGGCTCCATCCAAAAGGGTGTGGTCAGCAGCCTAGCACCCTTCGGCGCATTCGTCGATCTGGGCGGCGCCGACGGCCTGATCCATCTGACAGAGCTTTCGTGGCGCCGGGTGCAGGATCCCACCGAGGTCGTTAACATCGGTGACGAGATCGAGGTCAAAGTCATCAGCGTGGATCGTGAACGCCGCCGCATTGGCCTGAGCCTGCGCCAGCTTCAGCCCGAGCCCTGGACCGTGATCCATGAAAATTACGCCATTGGGCAGTTGGTGGATGGCGTCATCACTCGTCTCACCAGCTTTGGCGCATTCGCTCGCATCGATGACACCATCGAGGGGCTGATTCATATCAGCGAACTTTCCGATCATCGCATCAACCATCCCAAAGAGGTGGTGAAGGAAGGCCAACGCGTCCGCCTCCGCATCATCAAGATCGAGCCCGAGAAGCGCCGCATGGGCCTGAGCCTGAAGCGCGCGGCCGAGGAGCAGTACGCGGTCGTCGATTGGGCTCCTGCAGATGATGAGCCCACCGGCAGCATCGCCGACGTTGTGGCCGAAGAGAAAGTGGCTGCGGCCAAAGCGGAGGCTGCTGCAGAAGAAGCTGCTGTCGAGGCCGCCCATGCCGAAGCGGAATCCGCCGCCGAGAAGGCCGGGGAGGAAGTGACCGCGGATGTCGTCGAAGAGACCTTCGCCAGGATCGCAGCCGAGGAACAAGCCGAGGCTTGACATTCTTCACCTCTTACCATCTACAAGCAACAAAGCCGCTCCTGATTGGGGCGGCTTTTTTTGTTTTAATCATCCTCTCATGGAATAACTACAAACTCCGTTGCGTATCTGTTATAATAGTGATGCTGGATCGACTTCACTCAGTATCTGGCTCGACTACATGAGGAAATTGCATCATGGCTGAAAAATTTGACCGCTTCACAAAACGAGCGCGGCGAGTTCTGCAAACAGCGCAAGAAGAGGCGCAACGCCTTAATCATAACTATATCGGCACTGAACATTTGCTCCTAGGGTTGGTCAAGGAGGAGCACGGCATCGCGTCTAAAGTGCTTTCCGAACTGGGCGCGACGTCCGACAAGGTCATCTATGCGGTGGAGCGCACCGTGGGCCGGGGCGAACGCCCCTCATTCGGACGTCCGGTGCTGGCTCCCCGCACCAAGCGCGTCATCGAACTGGCCGTGGATGAGGCCCGGCTCATGGGGCATCACTACATCGGCACCGAGCACCTGCTGCTGGGCCTGGTGCGCGAGGGCGATGGCGTCGCGGTCAATGTTCTTCGCAGCCTGGGCCTGAGCCTGGAGCAGATCCGCTCGCAGACCGCCCGCACCATCCTGCAAAAGCAGCAACAGACCACCGAGACCAGGAAAAAAAAGAAAGAAAGTGACACGCCTTTGGTGGATCAACTAGGCGTGGACCTGACGGCCAAGGCTGCGGAAGGCAAGCTGGACCCGGTCATCGGTCGGGAGAACGAGATCGAACGAGTCATTCAGATCATGTCTCGCCGCACCAAGAACAATCCGGCTCTCATCGGCGAGCCGGGCGTGGGCAAGACCGCCATCGTCGAGGGCCTGGCCCAGCGCATCGTCATGGGCGATGTGCCCGAGCCCCTGCTCAACAAGCGTCTGCTCATGCTGGATGTGGGCAGTCTGGTGGCGGGCACCATGTATCGCGGCCAGTTCGAGGAGCGGCTGAAGAAAGTCATCGACGAGATTACTGCATCGAAATCCATCCTCTTCATCGACGAGCTGCACATGCTGGTGGGAGCGGGCGCGGCCGGCAGCAGTGTGGACGCGGCCAACATCCTCAAGCCAGCGCTGAGCCGGGGCGAGATTCAGGTCATCGGCGCCACCACGCTGGATGAGTATCGCAAATACATTGAGAACGACGCGGCCCTGGAGCGCCGCTTTCAGCCGGTGTTTGTGGAGGAGCCCGACGCGGAGGAGACCATCGAAATCCTCCAGGGCATCCGCTACAAGTACGAAGAGCATCACGGTCTGCGCATCAGCGATGAGGCCCTGGAAGCCGCCGCGTATTACGCGGCCCGCTACGTGCCCGACCGCTATATGCCCGACAAGGCCATCGATCTCATCGACGAAGCTTCTAGCCGGGTGCGCATGTACAAGACGCCCTTCGCCATCAGCCTGCGCGAGACTTTCCGGGATTTGAAGAATCTGCAACGGGAGAAGGAGGAGGCCCTGGCTCAGCAACGCTATGAGCACGCCATCGATCTGCGCTACCGCGAGGTGGAGCTGCAAAACAAGTTGGAGAAGATGCGGGCCGATTGGGAGACCGCGGAGCGCCCCACAGTCACGCCCGAGGACATCGCCGAGGTGGTGGCCATGTGGACCGGCATCCCGGTGATGCGCATCGCGGGCGAGGAGAAGGAGCGCCTGCTGAAGATGGAGGATTATCTCAAAGACCGGGTCATCGGCCAGCCAGAGCCCATCGAGGCCATGACCAAGGCCGTGCGCCGGGCCCGGGCCGGGCTCAAAGACCCCAAGCGTCCCATCGGCGTCTTCATCTTTTTGGGGCCCACGGGCGTGGGCAAGACCTATCTGGCCAAAAATCTGGCCGAATTTCTCTTCGGCTCCCAGGAAGCATTGATCAAAATCGATATGTCCGAGTTCATGGAGCGGCACAACGTCAGTCGTCTGGTGGGCGCGCCTCCTGGCTATGTGGGCTATGAGGAGGGCGGTCAGCTCACCGAGGCCATACGCCGTCGTCCCTACTCGGTCATCCTCCTTGATGAGATCGAGAAAGCTCATCCCGAGGTCTTCAACATTCTCCTGCAAGTCATGGAGGACGGACATCTCACCGACGCCAAGGGCCGCCGGGTGGATTTCCGCAACACCATCATCATTATGACTTCCAACGTGGGCGCTTCCATCATCCGTCACGGCGGCGGTTTGGGTTTCAAGATTACCGATGAAGCGGAGCAGAGGAAGAGCGCCTATGAGGACATGAAGAAGCGAGTCATGGATGCGCTACGCCGCACCTTCAGGCCTGAGTTTATCAACCGCCTGGACGGCATTATGGTTTTCCACCCGCTGGAAATTGATAGCATCAAGGCTATCGTCGATCTGGAGATGGAGCGAGTGCTGAATCAGCTCACCGAGCACGACATCATCCTTGAGATGGCGGACTCCGCCCGAGCGTTTCTGGCCAGGGTTGGCTACGACCCGCAATTTGGCGCCCGTCCTCTACGTCGGGCCATTCAAGAGCATGTGGATGATGTCCTCAGCGAGGGGTTACTGCAGGAGCGCTTCCAGCCGGGCGACCGCATCCGCGTCTTCCATGAAAATGACAAGGATGAGCTCTCATTCGAGGTCATCGAGCACCGCGAATCGCAGGAAGAAGGCCCGTCTCTCGAAGCGATACTGGGCTGAGCGATATCCGAACAATGATTTCCGCCTACACATCCATTGCGTTCAAATCCATATTCTCTTTTTCTTCACTTCTCATCGAGGAAAAGCGCCTATGGAGCCATGTTGGGATAATCTCCTGTTTTGTCTTTAATCGCCCTCATGTGAGCTCACCGCGTTCGCGTGAGGGCTTCTTATTGATGTCGCGAGTAGGCAGGGAAATAAGCAGGCGGAGAAAGTAACTGCCAGTGTGACTTTTGGCGTTTTACGGTCTTCTCATGTTGCCTGTTGGCGGCTCTAACCTCCAAGGCTTGTTGACTGACAAATCCTGTTCCGCCGCCTCACTCGCCGAATGAATTCGGTGTCAAAACGGGAGCCGAAAGCGTCGGCGCAGGCCGACGAGCGGCCAAAGGCCCCTAGCCCTGATTTTAATCGGCGGGTTTAGACGCCAGGCTGACTTTTGTCAGTCAATCAGCCTCCAAGGTTTGACATGTGAGCTGTATAGTCACAAAATATAACTGCTAACGTCGCCCTGCTCACTCGACACGAAGAGAAGGAAACACGGATAAAATCTTTTTTGAATGTCTTCATGTCTTCGTAGCAAAAGTAGTGGCGAGGCATTGGTAGTTACAAGGAAAACGAGAATGCGTTTTACCGCCGAAACGGATATTACTGCCCCTCTTGTTCTCCTCATCTCCTCACAAGACGAAGTGCCATGCCCAAGCCCCGAACCAGCTTTGTCTGCACCGAGTGCGGACACCGACAAACCAAATGGACGGGCAGATGCCCGAAGTGCGGCGCCTGGAACACCTTGCAAGAGGTGATCGAAGCGCCCGAGACGCCCGGCGGCAAGCATCGCGCCCGGCCCGCGGGCGAGCGCCCCGCGCCCCGGCCTCTGCCCGACATCCGCGCGGACGACATCGCCCGCATTCCCCTGGCCATCGGCGAGATGAGCCGGGTGCTGGGCGGCGGCATTATGCCCGGCGGCGGCGTGCTCATCAGCGGAGATCCCGGCATTGGCAAGAGCACCCTGCTGATGCAGATGGCCGCGGCGGTGGCGCAGAGCGGGCTCACGGTGCTCTACGTCAGCGGCGAGGAGTCGGCGTATCAGGTCAAGCGCCGGGCCGAGCGGCTGGGCGGCGTGCATCCCAATCTGTTTTTGCTGGCGGATGTAGATTTGCACAACATCCTGGCCCAGATAGCGGCCATGAACCCGGGCCTGGTCATCGTCGATTCCATCCAGGCGGTGTATCTGGATGATCTCAGCAGCAGCGCGGGCAGCGTCACCCAGGTGCGGGAATGCACCGCGCACCTGTTGCGCATGGCCAAGGAAGGCAATACGCCCCTGTTTCTGGTGGGGCATGTGACCAAGGAAGGGAACATCGCGGGCCCGCGGGTGCTGGAGCACATGGTGGACACGGTGTTGTATCTGGAAGGCGACCGTTTTCACAGCTACCGGCTGCTGCGCTCGGTGAAGAATCGCTTCGGCTCCACCAACGAGGTGGGGGTCTTCGAGATGGGGCCCTCGGGCCTGCAAGAGGTGAGCAATCCCAGCGAGATGTTTCTGGCCGAGCGGCTGCCCAACGCGTCGGGCAGCGCCATCGCCGTGCCGCTGGAGGGCACCCGGCCTCTGCTGGTGGAAGTGCAGGCCCTGGCCTCCACCACCGCGTTCGCCCAGCCCCGCCGCACCGCCAACGGCATCGATTTCAACCGGCTGCTGCTCATCGCCGCGGTGTTGGGCAAGCGGGTGGGGCTGCGTCTTTCGGATCAGGATATTTTCGTGAATGTGGTGGGCGGACTCAAGATCACTGAGCCTGGCAGCGATCTGGCCGTGGCGCTGGCCATCGTCTCCAGTGTGCGCAACCGGCCCGTGGCCGCTGATATGGCCCTGCTGGGCGAGATCGGGCTCAGCGGCGAGCTTCGCTCGGTCAGCCAGTTGGCGCGGCGATTGACCGAGGCCAGCAAGCTGGGCTTCAAGCGAGCGGTGATCCCCCGCAGCGCCGGGCGTCACGCCCGAACCGACGCCTTCCCCGACGACATGGAGATCATCCGCGCCCGCTCCCTTCATCAGGCCATCGAAGCGGCGTTGACGTGAGTTGCACATTGCGGCGCAGTTGAAAAGCGGGCCTGAAATTTTTTCGGAGGAAATCCAAAAATCCGCGGAAATCTGTCGAATCCGCATTAGCAACGGCGAATTCCACGGGCAGATGACGTAAAATTCCGGTTTGACAAGGCCAAAGTACACAACAACTCCCAGAGAGGCGCGGCTCCATTAGCAGTTACCGATGCGCCGGCTTTATCGCCCGAAATCAGCAATGAAATAATAGCCGCCGCTATTGCCGGGAGCGACGCCGACGCCCACCTCTTTCAGACTGGGAGAAAGGAGCATCCGACGATGGGGATCGTCGGGCGGGGTTTCATCCAGCCACATGACTACGGCCCGCTGCGGATTGCGCGCCCAGGCCCATGATTCGGCGCCCCATCCCTTGCGATAGCCCGCTCGCAGCAATCGCGTGCGCAAATCTGCGCCATCGGAGCCGATGTGGCTTCCATAGCCGCGTTGCGCACAGTCCTCGGCGTGGCGTTGGGCTGCCAGGGCCAAATCGTCATTGTAGACCAGGGTTGGAAGACCGTTTTGCGCCCGCTTCTGGTTGATGAGCCTCCAAACCCCATGCGCCGGGTCTGCCGCGTCAGGCGTGGGAGCGGGCGTAATCGTCGCTATTGGCGTGGCAGCCGGCGTGGGCGTTGGAGAGGATGTCAGCGCGGCTGTGGGGGTATGGGTGGCCGTGGGATTCGACGTGACGGCGGGGGTGATGGTTGGCGCCGATGTGAATGTTGCCGAGGGGGTGAACGTGGGCT
>JALXAF010000094.1 GCA_026992375.1 Anaerolineae bacterium | reverse complement strand
GGACTGTTCCGTAAATAGGATGCTCGCTGGTTGCTGAAGGTTGGCAAGGCCCATGTTGGGTGAGTCTGCAACGTTCGTGATGCGTAATGCGTAAGGTCGTCACGCATCACGAATCACGCATTACGACCATCATTTCGAGGGAGCGCAGCGACCCGAAGGTGCGATGCACTCGCACCTGGGAGATTCATCCTCCCTTCGGTCGTCGGAATGACGTGATAACCAGGTGATTTCGTCGTTTAGCCGTGACTTTGCAAAAACCCTGGCGTCCGTGAAGGCCACCCTTGACACCAACGATGATCTGCGCGAGAATGCGGGCGAGGACGTTGGCGCAATCGTCACGCCCGATTTACCTCCGCCATCCTAAACGCAAGGAGGTGATGCTAATGGACTTAAGTCGTAACCCCAGCGCCGTGGCGTCACCTCGCATCCTGCGATAATCGCCGCGGCGCACAGGCAAGAGCCCCTCTCGACCGTTTCGGGAGGGGTTCTTGTGTTGTGGATTCCGGCTGCGTCATCCGGGGGTTGTGAAGCTGGACAAAATCAGCGAAGTATTGGAAGATAGGCGCATGATGATCGTCGATCAGCGCACGCGCCATACCCTGCATCGGCTAAGCAGTCTGGCCTCCACGGTCCGACGCACTGCCTGGGCGCGCACGCCGAACGCCGATGAGCTGAAGCGGCAGGCCATCGCCGCCCGCGACCGCGTCCTCGCGGATCTGCCCGGCCATCTCGCCCGGCTGGAGGCAGCCGCTCGGAAACACGGCGTAGCCGTGCATCGCGCCGACAGCGCCCAAGACGCCAACCGACTCATCGTCCAGACTATGCGGGAACTGAGCGTCACCGATGCACTGCGCAATCATCACCCTCTGCTGCACGAAATCCAACTGGATCGGGCGGCTAAAGCCAACGCCATCCAGCTCACGCCCCTGCACCCGGGCGATCATCTGGCGCAGTTGGCCAATGAGCAGCCTGGGCATCCCATCTGGCCGATGGGACAGCTCTCGGTGGAAAGCGTCAGCGCCACGCTGCAAAAAAAATGGCGCATCCCTGAAACCTATGACCCGGATCATCTGGCCAGCACCGTGCGTATGCCCTTACGGCGGGCGTTGTTGCGCGCCTACACCGCCATCATGGGCGTCGATTTCGCGTCGGTGGAAGAGGGCGTTTTCGCCTTTCTGGATAACGATGGGCACAACGCCAGCCTGACGGGCCTGGCCCGACACGTCATTCTCTTGCTCAGCATCGAACAGATTGCCGCTAACCTGGAGGACCTGGACGCACTGATCCAGGTCTTCTCCCTCAACGCCTGGGGCCGCCCGCTTCCCGCTTATGTGACGCAACTGCAAAGCCCCGCGCCCATGGATGTGGACGGGCCCCGCACCATTCATCTCATCCTGGTGGATAACCGGCGCTCGAAAATCATCGAAGAGGGGTTTGGCGCGGCCCTTCGGTGCATCCAATGCGGAGCCTGTCACACGGTTTGTCCGGTTTATCAGCAAATCGGTGGAGGCGGTTACGCTCATTCGCCCTACACGGGCCCCATCGGCGCGGCCATCAATCCCATTTTGCTGCATCCCGAGCTGGGAGAGCCACAAGCCTATCTGTGTGCAAATTCCGGACATTGCCAGGCTGCATGTCCGGTGGATGTTCCCATCCCCGATCTGCTCCACGCCCATCGTCGAAGGCTGGCCCAATCTCATCCGCAGGGCGATGACAAACGTTATTTCACCCTCTGGCGACGTTTCCTCCCACACCCCAGACTCTTTGTCCCTTTTATCCGCCGTAACCGCAAGAAATGATGCCATCTCTAATCGATCTGTTCATCGAAAACTGGGAGCGATGGGGCGGCGACTGGGAGCAATGGGATAATCCCACCAGCGCCCGGCTGGCGTTACTGCGCTATCTGCGCGAGCGAAATCGTTCCGAGCTGCTGGCCTGGCAGGCGGAGGAACTCCCCATTCCTGGCCTGCCCGCAGCCCTGGACAACGTTGGCGTCACCTTACTGCACCCCCATCGCCGCAATCTCAGCCCAGATTTGGCCATGGGACTGACGGCGGCCGATGCGGCGCTGGCGGCCAGCGGCTCCCTGGTTCTCGCGCCGGCCCCAGGACGTTCGTGGCTGCCCGCCCTCGTTCCCATCCACCACGTCGTCCTGCTGCCCACCAGCCGCATTCATCAGGATTTTCGGGCCTGGCGGCGGGATTGGCGATTCACCCGTCCACAGGATGCGGCCCGGGCGTTGATCATTTCCGGCCCCAGCTTTAGCGATGACATCGAACTGCACAAGCATTACGGCATGTTCGGGCCTCGCCACATTCATCTCATTCTTTTTGACGAATAACGGCTCT
>JALXAF010000093.1 GCA_026992375.1 Anaerolineae bacterium | reverse complement strand
AAGCGCTGATGGGCGGCTCGCCATACTTCTCCTGATGCACCTCCAGGAAGTGCTTGCCCAGCTCGTTCTCGAAGTTCAGGTTCGGGCCCGAAATGTACATGCCCTTGGCCGCGTCGCCCGCAGCTTCCAGGAAGTCGGGGGAGATCATGCCGTCGGAGCCAGCCAGAATCGTATCTTCCAGACCGTTCACCTCTTTCGCCTGGCGGGTGATGAACGCGCCCTCGGCGATGAAAATGGGGTAGTACAGGAACTCGGGCTTGTTGGTGGCGATGCTGGTCAGCACCGGGCGCATGTCCGTGTCGCCCACGTTCACAGCTTCCTGAGCCACGATGCTGCCGCCCATCTCGCTGAACACATCAGCAAAGACCTGCTGCAACTGCTCGGCGTAGGGGCTGCCGTCATGGATGGTGGCGGCGCTCTTCTTGCCCAGCTCTTTGAACGCAAAGGTGGCCATGGCCTTGCCCTGCACCTTGTCGTTGTGCGCGGTGCGCAGGTAGCCAGGCTGATGGGTGTCAGGAGCAGTCAGGCTGGGAGCGGTGTTGGACGGGGAGATCAGCACCATGCCCGCATCGCTGAGGATGGCGGCCGCAGGCTCGCCCGCGCTGGAGCAGTTGGTGCCGATGACGCCCAGCAGGGTGCTGTCGGAAGCCAGCTTGGTGGCGGCAGTCTGACCGCCTTCGGCGGAGCATTGGGAGTCCTCGCCGATGAGCTCGATGGGATGCCCCAGCAGCTTGCCGCCCGCATCGTCGATGGCGATCTCGATGCCGCGGCGGGAGTCAACGCCCAG
The DNA here is from genome assembly GCA_026992375.1 of Anaerolineae bacterium. GTDB lineage: Bacteria > Chloroflexota > Anaerolineae > J102 > J102 > M2005. Next base: position 7,218 of record JALXAF010000093.1, on the reverse strand, counting down.
CGACTCGTTGGGGCCGCTGACCACCAGCGCGTAGCCGATGCGGATGGGATCATCCGGGCCAATCTTGACCACGCCCAGAGGATCCTCGGGCGGATTCTCGACGACGGGCGGCTCCATCGCACCACCGCCCATAGAGCTTTCACCCTCACCGCCTTCTTTGTTCAACCAGCCCTCAGCTTCGGACCACACAGGCACGTATTCGCCATTCTGGATCTGGTTGATGACAATTTTCGGATCGGCGCAGTCGCCATTCTCGTCACAGGTGATGGTGCCGGTGATGCCCTTCATGCCCTTGGTGGCGTACAGGGCGTCGCGCAGGGCCTGGCGCCCCACGACCAGGGTGCCATCAGCGCCCTGCTTGGCCACCTTGGCGATGGCGTTCAGCAGCATGTTGGTGGCGTCATAGGCGTGAGCATGGAAAGCGCTGATGGGCGGCTCGCCATACTTCTCCTGATGCACCTCCAGGAAGTGCTTGCCCAGCTCGTTCTCGAAGTTCAGGTTCGGGCCCGAAATGTACATACCCTCGGCCGCGTCGCCCGCAGCTTCGATGAAGTCAGGGGAGATCATGCCGTCGGAGCCAGCCAGGGTCGTATCTTCCAGACCGTTCACCTCCTTCGCCTGGCGGGTGATGAACGCGCCCTCGGCGATGAAGATGGGGTAGTACAGGAACTCGGGCTTGTTGGTGGCGATGCTGGTCAGCACCGGGCGCATGTCCGTGTCGCCCACGTTCACAGCTTCCTGGGCCACGATGTTGCCGCCTTCCTCGCTGAACACATCAGCAAAGACCTGCTGCAACTGCTCGGCGTAGGGGCTGCCATCATGGATGGTGGCGGCGCTCTGTTTGCCCAGCTCTTTGTAAGCGAAGGTGGCCATGGCCTTGCCCTGCACCTTGTCGTTGTGCGCGGTGCGCAGGTAGCCAGGCTGATGGGTGGCGGGATCGGTCAGGCTGGGTGCAGTGTTGGACGGGGAGATCAGCACCATGCCCGCATCGCTGAGGATGGCGGCCGCAGGCTCGCCCGCGCTGGAGCAGTTGGTGCCGATGACGCCCAGCAGGGTGCTATCGGAAGCCAGCTTGGTGGCGGCAGTCTGACCGCCCTCGGCGGAGCATTGGGAGTCCTCGCCGATGAGCTCGATGGGATGCCCCAGCAGTTTGCCGCCCGCATCGTCGATGGCGATCTCGATGCCGCGGCGGGAGTCAACGCCCAGTGACTCGTTGGGGCCGCTGACCACCAGCGCGTAGCCGATGCGAACAGGATCGTTCGGGCCAATGGTGACGCATCCCAGCGGATCATCACAAGACAAATCCTCTGAGATTTCTTTGGTCGGCTCCTCTTTGGGGGCCTCGGTAGCTTTGGGCTGCTCGGCAGGCGCTTCGGTGGCTTTGGGAGCCTCAGTGGCCTTGGGGGCCTCCGTAGCCTTGCCGCCGCCACAGGCAGCCAGAGCCAGCGCCGCAATCAGCACCAGCAGGGCAATGAAAATCCACTTCTTCTTCATACGCTCTTCTTCTCCTTGTGAATGGAAATGAGTGTAAAGGAACGACAGAACTGTTGGTCGGCATCGCCTGGCAAGGACTATGCCGATAATCGTACAAGTATAACGCGATACACGATTTTGTCAAACATCGCCAGCCCCTTCGACAAAGGTTCTTCCGCAAATGCCCCTCATTTTTCAAAAACCATTCGCGAACGTCGATCTGCGAAGGTTCTATGGCGAATTTTCCTTAATCAATCGTTTTTCAGCACACTGTATAGACTTAGATCGCCCTCTCGCCCGTCCGCTACGAACTGCTCCACCACAGCCAGCCCCGCGGCCGCGGCCAACGCTTCCACCTCGGCCTCGTCCAGTTGATGCGCGTAGCGCATCCCCGCGCCATCCTTCTTCCAATCCAGCAGATAATCGCCCGGCTCCACATTGGTTTCGCTCAGGCCCGCGGCCGCCCAAGGCAGCAGCTTGCGTCGCATCCGCGAATTCTGCATGAAGCGCCAGTTGGAGAGGATGAGAACGCCGCCCGGTTTCAGACATTGCCCCGCGGCCTGCACGAAGCGCTGGCGGGCCGCGAAGCCGGGAATGTGATGTAGCACAGCCAGCGCGGTGACCACATCGAATCTGTGCGACGCCCGATGCCAGGCATCGGTGCTGAGGTCCATTTGGAAAAACTCGGTCGAGACGCGCTTCAAGGCCGCTGTTTTCTCCCGGGCGATGGCGATGAGCCCCTCGCTGCCCTCCAGGCCAACGTAGCGAAGTTGCGGACGGGGGACGGGGGACGGGGGACGGGATTGTTCGGTCTTCGGTCCCCGGTCTTCGGTCAATTCGCTGTCAGGCGTTTCCGTGATGCCCAACTCTTCCCATCGCTGCTCCAGAAACAGCGCCAGACGCCCGCTGCCGCAGCCCAGATCCAGCACCGCTCCGCGTCTGGGGAAATAGTGTATAATACGATCCCAGCCCGGCTGCGCGCCGAACCGCGTTCCCGAAAAGGGCGCGGCGAATCGCTCATAAAACGCGCGATTGATGGCCAGTAGCTTTTCCTGAACGATTCTTTCCATAAGCGAGATTCTACCACAGAGAACGCCAGGACAAACAACATCGCCGCCGCATCGCCCTGTTTATTGTTTTGCAAATAAGCTCTCCTACGTCATTTCGAGGGAGCGCAGCGACCGAGAAATCCCCCTGCAAGCGAGGAGATTTCTCCTCCCTACGGTCGTCGAAACGACGTAACAAGAGGTTTTCATTCGCTATCGGGTCACCGCCGCTCATAGCGACTGTTTACTGAATCACCGCTTACTGAACACTGCCTCACCAATGCCCACCATCTTCCTCTCCAAATGGTCCGACGCCGAAGGCCGCACCCGCGAAATTCCCACCGATGTGGCGGACCTGACGCAGGTGCTGACGCAGATTCGCGCGGTCGAAAAGTGGAGCAACGAGGCTTATCTGGCCATTGTCAACGGCCACGCCCGCAAAACGGGCCGTCTGTTTTCGAAGACCGAACTGACGGACGGCTATCGCAAGCTGGTGGCCGCAGGCCTGCTGGAGCCCGATCGGGAGCTGGAGGCCCGACTGCTGCGCAAACCGGTGCGCACCCACTCGGGCGTGGCCCCGGTGACGGTGCTGACCAAGCCCTACGACTGCCCGGGCGAGTGCATCTTCTGCCCCACCTTCGTGCGCATGCCCAAGAGCTACGTGCCCGACGAGCCCGGCGCCATGCGCGCCCTGCAAAACGACTTCGATCCCTGGCGGCAGGTCGCCTCCCGGCTGCGCAGCTTCGAGGCCACGGGCCACACCGCCAACAAGGTCGAGCTGCTGATCCTGGGCGGCACCTGGTCTGCGTATCCCAAGCGATATCGCGAATGGTTTGTGCAGCGGGCCCTGGATGCGATGAATGGCGTGGATTCAGCCAGCCTGGAAGAAGCCCAGCGCCTGAACGAGGACGCGGCCTATCGCAATGTGGGCCTGGTCATCGAAACCCGGCCCGACGCTATCAGCGTGCGGGAGATCCAGCATCTGCGCAAGCTGGGCGCGACCAAGGTGCAGATGGGCATCCAGAGCCTGGACGACCGCATTCTGGCCATGAACAAGCGCGGGCACACGGTGGCGGCCACGCGGCGGGCTTTTCGCATGTTGCGAGCCGCGGGCTTCAAGCTGGTGGGGCATTGGATGGCCAATCTCTACGGCGCCACGCCCGAATCGGACTACCAGGACTTCCAGCGCATTTTCGACGACCCCGCCATCCACCCCGACGAGCTCAAAATCTATCCCACCTCCTTGCTGAAAGAAGCGGAGCTTTACGACTACTATCAGCGCGGGCTCTACCAGCCCTACGACGAAGCGACGCTGGTGGACCTCATCGCCCGCTGCAAGCTGCACGTTCCCCGCTACACCCGCATCAATCGCATCTTCCGCGACATCCCCTCGCCCAACATCGTGGAGGGCAACAAGAAGACCAACCTGCGCCAGTTGGTGCAAAATCACATGCGGGCGCAGGAGATGGGGCAGTGCCAGTGTCTGCGCTGCCGGGAGGTGCGCCGCCAGAAGGTGGCCGCGGGCGAGCTGCGGTTGGATATCCTGCCCTACGAGACTGCGGACAGCCGCGAGTTCTTCATCAGCTTCGTCACGCCCGAGGACAAGGTCGCAGGCTTTTTGCGCCTGTCACTGCCCAACGCGCCCGATGTGGTTCCCATCGACGAGATCAAGCACGCGGCCATGATCCGCGAGGTGCATGTGTATGGCCCGGCGCTGGGGCTGGGCAAGGATAGCCGGGGCGAAGCCCAGCATCGGGGTCTGGGCGGGCGATTGGTGGCTCGGGCCGAGGAAATCGCCCGGGCCGAGGGCTTCGGGCAAATGGCGGTCATCGCGGCCATTGGCACCCGCAACTACTACCGCCGCCTGGGCTTCCAACTGACCGAGTATTACATGATGAAGGGGCTGTAACAGCAGTTTTATTCCCTCTGCGGCTTTGCATGAGATGTTTTTGTACATCGCCTGTTGCGCCGCGCTATTTCAGCACCAGGGGCAAGTAGTAGCCAGAGCCGATGATGTAAGATGGGCCGCGGCTACGCGTGGCGGTCACGTAGTAGTTGCTGACATACCCCAGATCGAGCGAGCCTGTACAGGCGGTTTTCGCCTGCATGACGACATCCTTGCTAACCGTCATGTTAGCGGTGACCTCGTCGAATCGCCATCCGAACTCGCCCGTGCGGTGAAAGTCTGCATGGGCGTCGTCTACGATGTCCTGGCAGTCGGGCTCGTAATAGACATTGAACCAAAAGGGTCCAGGAAAAGGCAGGGGATCGTTATAGGTGAGGGTGACCGTATAGCGCATTTCGTCCCCAACCTGCGCCCAGCGACCCGGCCGCGGATTTAACCATTGGACATCGTATGTGAAGGACGGAAGATAGAACCTTCCATCGCGGATGATTCCGGCCAGATAAGTGGCGTTGGGCCCGGCGCCGCTCTGCGTCCGCACGCAATAAGCGTAAACGCCATCCGCGGGCAGCGTGTGCTCGTCGATGAATTCATCTTCGCCCGGGCCACCGTAATTCGCACTGGCCCACACCGAGCCATCCCGCCGCCGCAATTCGAGGATGAAGTCGGCCGGACCGCCATCCCCCTCGGGATCGGCGTTGAGCGCGACCATGACCTTTTGTTGAGCCCTGCCGCTGAACGCGAAACAATCGACGCCCGTCGCAGAGCCAATGGCGCCGATATTCGTGATGGCGGAGGTGTTGGCGGTGGCGAGCGTGTTGTTGGGCTCCTGTTCCGGCTGTTCGCCCAGAGCCAGCGCATAATAGCGCAAGGTGTACGGCGTGATGCGCCCGTCGTTTCCCTGCTCGCTCACCCGCAGAAAATGGTCATCGCGGCCGGTGTCGCGCAGCCAGGCGATGAGCGGGCCTTTCTCCCACCGGCCCGAGTTCTGCGCTCGCACCGTGGTTCCATCGGGCGCAAACGCGGTCAACACCGCATCATGGCCCATCGCAGAGGCGCTGGCGTCCAGCACCGCCACGACGCCCCATCCAGTGCCGTTCCCCCGGATGCTGAAATAATCCACGTCGCCGGCAGGATCGATGTTCCCCTGCATGGGAGTTGCGGAATAGAGCGCATTGGCCTGGGCGGGCGTGTTGTTGGGCTCCTGCTCGGAGGAAGACGTTGCAGCCGAAACGCCGCCAACCAGCAGGAAAAGCGCCAGCAGCGTTACAAAAAACGGTCGCCATTGAGCCGACATGATGAGCCTCCTTGAGTATGCAAAAGATGGATGAGCCAACACATCAACCATACACCCAATACCCCCGCCTGTCAATGAGGATTCGCAGGCGCGTACCGCATTTGTTTGCTCGACACGACCACTTTTTGCGCTTTGCCCCCACTGGCTCGATGAATGTTTACCAATTAAATCGGTCATCGTGGCGTTTGCCACGTCCGCCCGGCGATGAAGTCGCCGGGCTACAAAACAGCGCCGGATAAATCCGGCTAGCCCCGAAGGGGCGCTGTTTCCAGCCGGGGGACTTTATCCCCCGGCGCTGGCAGTGGACGCGAAGCGTTCCTCATCTATCATCCGGCGTTTGGAAAGCGGTAAGGACGACATAATGTCTTGCTGAAAGAATCTCGCTACTTCCCGGAGGAATAGCCTGTGGACGAGGGTGTTTTCAGCAGTTCATCTTGTTTATCCAGAAAGCAGATGACGCCAGCGACGATGGCGCGGGCCACTTTGTCCGACTCGTTCACCAGCAGGTCCCTGTCCCCGCCCAGATACCCGGTCTCGATGATGGCTCCAGGCGTGTCATCCGCCACCCGCTGAAAGGCGTGATAATGAGTCATATCCTTGGTGATGGCCGTCGGCCGAAAGGCCAGCCCCGTGGCCTCGCTGTATTTCTCCCGCAGGCATGACACAAGCAACTGATCTTCCTCGGGGATGACTGTTGCTTCGGCGCTAGCCACCTTGAAGCCGCTTTGCTCGATGCAGGAATCCGCGTGGATGGAGACCAACGCCCGGGCGTGCAGTCCTTGCAAACGGGAATCATACTCATTGAAAAGCATGGCCGAAACGCCCTCCTCTCGCAGCAACGCCACCACCCGAGTGGCGATCTCCTCGTTGACCAACGCCTCCATCAAGCCATCCTTGCACATCGCTCCCGAATCAAAGCCCCGATGCCCGGAGATGATCGCAACCTGCGGCCCGGAGAAGAAATCGGAGGGGAGAAGTCGGGCCAGGGTGCGAGAATTTCGCATCCGCGCCCATCCCCCTTGATAAAAATAAAGCGCGGCCAATGCAGCCAATGCCAGCAATACAACCAGCAATGACCACTTAATCCAACGATTGAGCCGTTCGAGACGATGGGTGGACATGATAGGGGAGAAGGACGCCTCTATTTTCCACCAAAACATGACGATTGCCAAATGGTTTCCCTACGGAGCGTGGAAAAACAACCGATTCTGCCCAAACATTCATCCCGATCTTTTGACAATTTCCCGCTCTCGCCGCATAATCAATCATGGTGATTGGCGTCAATACGCCTCTCGCCCATCTTCGCGCCCGTCATCAAGGTAACTACTAAGGTAGGCCTGCTGAGCCAACGTTCAAGACAGCGTTCGTCAGTTTTGCAGCTTTGGCCGCTGGGCCTGGCCCCCCACCCCGGCCCTCCCCCGCCAGTCGCTTCGCTCCTTTGCAGGGGAGGGAGCCGCTGGTTTGCAAAGTTTTTTGCAGGCGGAGAGCCCTCCTCACCG
>JALXAF010000092.1 GCA_026992375.1 Anaerolineae bacterium | reverse complement strand
CTGCGACCGCTGAGCCCGCGCCCACCGCCACGCCCACGCCGCCCTCCACCCTCAATGGCGTCCCTTACAGCGATTTCATCATCATGGATGACGAAACCAAGGCGCATGTGAGGGAGATATACGTCCGGGGGCAGGAAATGGGCCGGGATCCGCACGCTTTCTCCAAACTGGGCGACAGCCTCATCGCCAACCCCTACTTTCTGCGGGTTTTCGATCAAAAAGATCCCAATCTGGGAACCTACAACCTGGGCGATGAGGCCTTTTTGCAAGATGTCATCGATTATTACGCGGGCTCATTCGATCGCTACGGCGTCGGAATTCATGTGGGGCTGCACACATGGTCGGTTTTCGACCCCATGTGGGCGAACAAGAAATGGTGCAAGCCCAACGAAAACCTGCTCGATTGCGAAATCCGGCTGAACAATCCCAGCGTGATGCTGGTGCTGCTGGGCACCAACGACGACGCTCCCCAGGTCACCTTCGAGACCAGCTACGACAAGATCGTCAGCCATATTATCGATCAGGGCGTCGCCCCCGTGCTTTTCACCAAGGCGGATCGTTTCGAAGGGGACAATCGCAACAATGAATCCATCAAAAAGATCGCCGAAAAATACAAGGTTCCGCTGGTCGACTTCGACAAACTGGCCGACACCCTGCCCAATCGCGGCACAGGCCCGGATAACATCCATCTCAGCATTGCGCCCAGCAACGATTACACCGACCCGAACACATTCCGCTATGGCAACACCGTTCACAACCTGGCCACGTTGATCATGCTCGACCGGGTGCGAGCAGCGCTCAACGAGCCATAGCCCCACCTTTTCCCCCACCCAAGTGCAATCCCATGACGCAGCTTCTGCTTGACGGCAACACTCTCACGATCCCCAACGTCATCACCGTGGCCCGGGCTCAACCTGGCGAGATCTCGCTGGCGCTCTCTCCCCAGGCCCGCGAGGCCGTGGCCCGGGCCAGTCAGGCGGTGGAAAAAATCATCGCAGATGGCCGGGTGGTCTACGGTATCAACACCGGATTCGGCGCATTCAAGAACACCATCATCCCCAAGAACGCACTTCGTCAGCTCCAGATCAATATCGTGCGCTCCCATTCCGCGGGGACCGGACATCCGCTGGAGACGGACATCGTGCGGGCGATGATGCTGGTGCGGGCCAACACCCTGGCCTCAGGCTACTCGGGCGTGCGCATCCAAACCATCGAGCTGCTGCTGCGCATGATCGAGCGGGGCGTGCATCCGGTGGTGCCCCGGCAGGGCTCGCTGGGAGCCAGCGGCGATCTGGCGCCCCTGGCCCACATCGCGCTGGTCATGATTGGCGAGGGCGAGGCCGAGTTGGGCGGCGAGATCATGCCCGGCGCGCAGGCCCTGGCCCGGGCCGGACTCTCCCCCATCGAACTGGCTCCCAAAGAGGGCCTGGCCCTGACCAACGGCACCGCGTTCATGGTGGCCCTGGGCTGTCTGGCCGTAGAGGAGGCGGAAAACGCGGTCTTCGCGGCCAATGTGGCCGGGGCACTGACCCTGGAGGCGCTGCACGGCACGCCAGCGGCCTTCGATCCGCGCATCCACGCGGTGCGCCCCCATCCCTACCAGATCGCCACCGCTGAACTGCTGCGCTATCTCATCGAAGGCTCCGATTTCGTGCGCGAGACACCTTCAGAAGACCCTCAGGACGCGTACTCGCTGCGGTGCATCCCCCAGGTGCACGGGGCCTGCACCGACGCGGTGGAAAACGCCCGGCGCATCGTCGCCATCGAGCTCAACAGCGTCACCGATAACCCCCTCATCTTCTTCGAGGAGGATGGCCGTCCCGTGGCCGTCAGCGGCGGCAACTTCCACGGCGAGCCCCTGGCCATCGCCTACGATCATCTAGCCCTGGCCATGACCGAGCTGGGCAACATCTCGGAGCGGCGCTTGAACCGCATGACCGATCGGGCCAGCAATGGCGGCCTGCTGCCCGCGTTTCTCACCGAAAACGGCGGCCTCAACTCGGGCTTTATGCTCACCCAATACACTGCGGCGGCCCTGGCTTCGGAAAACAAGGCCCTCTGCTTCCCGGCCAGCGCCGATAGCATTCCCACCTCGGCCAATGTGGAAGACCACGTGTCCAACGGCCCCATCTCCGGGCGGCAGGCGCGGCGGGTGCTGCGCAATCTGGAGCAGATTTTGGGCATTGAGCTCATGGCCGCGGCCCAGGCCATCGACTTTCGCAAAAAGTCGCTGGGGGAGGAGATGCGTTTGGGCAAAGGCACTGCGCCCGTGTACCAGCTCATCCGCGAGCACATCCCCTTCATCCCCCAGGATGCGGTGATGGCCCCCCACATGGCCAGGGCTGCAGAGCTGGTGGC
>JALXAF010000091.1 GCA_026992375.1 Anaerolineae bacterium | reverse complement strand
GTGTTCAAAATCCGCACAGGGATGCCCCGCTCGATGGCGGGCAGCAGGGTCTTGGGATGAAGCACCTTGGCTCCGAAGTACGCCAACTCCGCCGCCTCGTTGTAGGAGAGCCGTTTGAGGGTGCGGGCCTGAGGCGCGATGCGTGGGTCCGCAGAGAGGATGCCGTTGACGTCGGTCCAGATTTGGATTTCATTCGCAGGCAGGCAGGAGCCCAGGATGGCGGCGGAGAAATCGGAGCCGCCGCGGCCCAGCGTGGTGGGGACGCCCGATTCTGTGGCGCCCACGAAACCGGTGACCACCGGCGTGACGCCCTCCTCGAGCATCGGCTGGAGACGACTCTGCGCCCGAGCGCAGGTGGGGCCCAGCAGGGGCGCGGCCTCGCCGAAATTGTCGTCAGTGACCACGATTTCGGTCGCGTCCACCCAGGCGGCCCGAACGCCTCGGGCCCGCAGCGCCGCAGCCAGCAAGGGGGCGGACATGCGCTCACCCAGGCCCGAGACCACATCCAGCCCGCGCGGAGTCAATTCGCCCAGCACATTGATGGAAGAACACAATCGAGAAAAGAACTCCAACTGCTCGGTGATATGCTGCTCGTAAATCGTCCGCTCCTCCTCGCTGTCGACGAGCTCGCGAGCGGCGGTGAGATGCTTTTCGAACAGGACTTCGCGGGCGTCAAGGAAGGGCTGTCGTTGGCCCGCGGCCGCGGCCCGAGCCGATTTCACCAGCAGATCGGTGACGCCGCTCATGGCGGAAGTGACCACGACGCTGTGCAGGTCTTTTGCTTTTGCGTTGGCGATGACGGAAATCGTTTGGGCGATAGCGTCGGCGGAACCCACCGACGTGCCTCCGAACTTGAGGACAAGCATGGACAATGGCTCCATTCGATAAAAAGAACGCCCCGACGGAAGACTGATTTCCGGTCGAGGCAAGCAACGATGATTGCCAGATTTTGCGACGCTAACGCGACGCGATGAAAACGTCAGCAAGTTTAGCATGGAGCGCGTCGGGCGTCAACCTTCGAGGCGCTCACGATCTCCATCTGGAATGAATGTAAGCTTGCCCCTTGTGTTGTTTCGACTTCATGGGTACAATAGATGTGACGCATCGCGTCGAGAAGGTTGCCCATGAATCGCAAATCCCCCATCACATTCCAAACAACCGACGGTCAAACCGTCACCGTGCGGCGCATGTTGCCCGCCGACGTCAACCAGTTGGTGTACATCTATCGGCAACTCAGCCCCGAAAGCTTCTACCAGCGTTTTCGCGAGCCCGCGTCCAACCTGAGCCCCATGCGCATTCTGGAAGAAGCCCGGGCGTTGGCGGAAGCGGGTTACAATCAGGGCGCGGGATTTCTGGCATTCGTCGATCTGCCCGAACGACGCGGCGTCCCCATCGCTGGCGCTCGCTACATTTGCATCGGCGATGACGTCGCCGAAGTCGCCATCACGGTCTGCGACGCTTTCCAAAAACGCGGCGTGGGCGCGCGGCTTTTGGCCATTCTCATCGAGGAAGCGCTCCGAGAGAGCGTGAGAAGGCTGGTGGCGAATGTCGACGCCAACAATAGCGCCGTCTTACAATTGCTGAATCGATACACCTATCCGCAAAAACGAGAACAGGTTGGCTCTGAGATTCTCATCGAGTTCGACATCTCGCAGGAAGGCGTCAGTCACTCAGCCTCAACAGGCCGAAAAGCCACGGGGCCAGGCCCGAAACGACGAATCCCACCAGTGCATAACGCAAGAATCGCAGCGTTTGCGCCGCCATATAAGCCATAGCGCCAAATTGATCGAAGAGCAGCTTGGGGCCGACGTAGACCGCGGCCAGCAGGAGCAATCCCACCAGCAGACGCAGCAAGCGTTTGCCCCACGAGGCTTCCACCCGAAAATGCAGGGATTTCACATCCCATGCCAGGCCCGCCAACATCCCGAACAGCAATCCGCCAAGCTGTACCGCGGTGGGAGCGGGCCATAGTTTTTCCGCCGACCATGACGGAAGGATGAAGGTCAGCAAAAGCGAGAGCGCCAATGCGGCCAACAACATCTTGCCCGCAGACCAGGATTTGATCGTATCCTCCAGGCGGGGAAGAAGCGTAACCACGCCCCAGGCGACCAGCAGACCGATCAGCCATCCGCCGATGACGTCGGCCGGGTAGTGCACGCCAAGATAAAGCCGCGAAAATCCGATAAAGAAGATGAGGAAAATAGCCAATATCCAGAACCAGGTGCGACGCGTCAGGGCCGCCAGCGTTCCCCAAATCGCCATGGCTGTGGTGGCGTGCCCGCTGATAAAACTTGGCGATGTCTCATGCCACAATTTCTCCACGGGCGGAGACGGAGGCCGGGGCAGATTGAAGATCGCTTTGATGAAACTGGATAGATAACTGGAGAAGATCAATGCAAAAGCCACCATGGCCCCCCATCGTTTGGAGATGGTCCAATAGAGGAAAGGCAACAGCAGGATGAAGAAGTATTCGGTTCCCAGATAGCTGAAAAATCGCATCACCGACGTCAGCCCGTCGGACTGAAATTCCTGCAACCAGACGAGAAAAGGAATGCTGGCCCGATCGATGGCCTGAATCCATTCACCCATAAATTCCTCCGTAAGCAATCGTTTGATTTGGGTGTGTCCAATTTCGGTTGGAAGCGTTTGCCACGTCCGCCCGGCGATGAAGTCGCCGGGCTACAAAACAGCGCCGGATAAATCCGGCTAGCCCCGCAGGGGCGCTGTTTCTAGTCGGGGGACTTTATCCCCCGGCGCTGGCGGCAGGCGCGAAGCGCCCCGCCAATGAATGGATTATTTTAACTTTCCAACTCATTTTGGACACACCCGTTCGATTTCGATGTGACGGGCGTCAGACGTCATGCGCGCGGCCCGGTGCCTTCGCTACACACCCCCGACATCTTTCGCATCCGGTAGAGCCGGAACTGCGCCCGGGGGTCACGCACGAGGCTGATCTTGCTGCGAAAGGACGTCGGCCAGACTGGCGGGCGCTGAAGCGGGCGTTTCCGGCGGCTGCGTTGTCGAGCTCGCGGCATGGGGCCCCAACAGTTTTTCCTCCATCGAAGGCTCCCGGGCGCTTTGTTTCATCAACGCGGCGAAAACCATGCCCGCGACGACGCCCGTCCATAAACCAAAGGTGAAGCTATTCATGGGATGATGGCCTGGAATCAGGGGACGATGGGGACGGCGTGGTGGGCGCAGACGCGGACGACGGAGCGCCCCCCGCGGAATCCCTCTTGACGACCTGGGATTTCGTGGTATCGTAAACAGGATTGACCGGGGCGATATCTCCTGTCATGGCCTTGAGGGCCCCCCTGACGCCCGCCATGACGCTAATTGCGTTCACAAAGGGTTTGGCTACGCGTTTGCCCACAAATCGTGTGGTGGATTGGACTGTCTGGGTGGTCTCTTGCGTATCTTTCAATATCGGACGGATTTCATCCCGCAGCAGAAGAACCAGCAGACGCACCTGCCAGAGCAGCAACAACAGAATGACGCCGATGATGATGGATTCAATCGCCAGTAGAATAATGGAAACATCTCGGAGATCAGCGAGCACGGCTATCACCTCGAATGAGAGTGGTCGTTTGGCCCATTTTACCCTTTCAACCACGCAAAAGCAAGCATCAAAAGCCAGGCGAAGATCGTTCCCTCGACAATGTGAACCTGGCCCAGCTTGAGGACGTTCAATTCGAGCAAAACGCCGACAATCTGACCGATGACGAGGCCGATGAGGGCCATGAGCATGAAATAGCCCAGATCGCGCCAGTTTTTTCCTCTTAGCAGATGAAACAACGCCCCATAGATGACGCCAAGCGCGATCATCACGGCGAATGCGGGGGGAATGCCGGGAAAACTCATGAGTCGATAATGCCTCCTCCCAGGCAGACTTCGTCCTGATAGAAGACCACGGCCTGTCCGGGCGTGACGCCGCGCAGACGTTCATCGAACCGCACCTCGGCGCGGGTTTCATCCAGCGGCGTAATTGTGGCGGGATGCGCCGCGGCCCGGTATCGTATTTGGGCGGCGGCCCGAATGGGCCCGTTCGGAGCGCCCAGAATCCAGTTGACGTCCCGGGCGATGAGAGTCGCGCGGCCCAGGGCCTCGGCGGGTCCGACGATGAGCGCGTTGCGTTCCACATCCATCTCCACAACGTACAGACGTCGGGGCGTTTTCAGGCCTAATCCCTTGCGCTGACCGATGGTGTAAAAGGGCAGTCCCTGGTGTTGGCCCAACTCCCGGCCCGCCAAATCAAGAATGGGGCCGGGGCGGACGGCTTCTGCAGCCCAATGCTGCAAGAACGAGCGGTAATCACTGGTGAAGCACAGATCCTGACTTTCGGATTTTTCCGCCACCGACAGACCATAACGCCGGGCCAGGGCCCGCACCTCGGGCTTGGTGAGCGCGCCCACCGGAAAAGTCAGGCGTTGCAAGCGCTCCTGGGGGATAAGACTGAGCACGTACGATTGATCCTTGCGCTCATACGCGCCCCGCAACAACTGCACTCCCGCCTCTGTGCGGCGCAGACGAGCGTAATGGCCCGTGGCCAGAAAATCAGCGCCCATCCTCTCCTGAGCGTAGCTCAGCATGTAATCGAAGCGCACCCGTCGATTGCAGATGAGGCAGGGATTGGGCGTGCGCCCGCGGCTGTATTCGCGAATGAAATACGCTACCACCGTTTCTTGAAATAACTGGGCCGCGTCGATGAGCTGGAAGGGGATGCCCAACTGCCCGGCCACGCGCTGGGCGTCGCTGACTGTCTCGAAGGTGCAGCAGCGATTCTCCCGGGCCTGGGCGATATTCTCGAATGGATCCATCCACAGCTGCAGCATGACGCCCCGGACGCGGTAGCCCGCTTCGATCAGGCGCGCCGCCGCCACCGAGCTGTCCACGCCGCCGCTCATGGCGACGACGACCGTGCTCTCGGCCGGAGGTTGGGGCAGGGGAAGATCAATCTGAAGCTGCATGGGCGTCTTTAGAGCATGCTTTGAAGATAGAATAATCGCTGGTTGCTGAAGGTTGGCAAAGCCCACGTTGGGCGAGTCGGCAACGGGCGTGATGCGTAGTGCGTAATGCGTGAGATCGTCACGCATCACACATTACGGGATTGGCTTCCCGCGCCGTCCTGGCCGCGAGCCATTTTCATCGGTATCGGCGTGAGTTAGCCGTTGGACTGTTATGAAAATCGATCTCACGCAGAGACGTCAAGGCGCAGAGGGAAAAAGAAGCAAAGAATCCCTGGCGGCTCTGCGCCTTTGCGTAAGAAATCCGTCTTTTCTGCGTTCTATCATTTTTCATGGCAAGACGTCGAGGAAAACCCGGCGGAAATTTTCGCCCAGGATTTTGCGAATGACGTCGGGAGCGTAGCCGCGATGCAGCAGTCCCTGGGTGATGAGAGGATACTTCTCGCCGCTGGCCAATTCGGGCGGCGGCGTGCAGCCGTCGTAATCGGAGCCCAAACCCACATGCTCCACGCCTGCAACGTTGACCAAATGATCGATATGATTCAGCAGGTCTTCAAGGCTGGCGTTTTCGTAATCGAGATTCAAAAAACTTCGCTCGAAGGTGACGCCGATGACGCCGCCATTGTCGGCGATGGCGCGAATCTGGTCATCGGTGAAATTGCGACGATGATCCGCCACGGCCCGGGCGTTGGAGTGGCTGGCGATGATAGGCTTGCTGCTGATAGCCAGTACATCTTCCAGGCCCGCGGCGTTGAGATGCGAAACGTCCACCATCACCCCTTTCTCGTTGCAGGCCTGCACCAGGTCGCGACCAAAAGGAGTCAGGCCGTAGTACGTGCCCGCCCCCACACCATCCGCAGCGAGATTACGCGGGTCCCAGGTGAGGCCGATGTTGCGCACGCCCAGGCGGTGGAAAGTGGCGAACAGGCTCATTTGCCCATCCAGCGCCTCAACCCCCTCCAGGCCCAGGATGGCGCCGATGGGGCCGTCGGGCGTCAGCCGGGCCAGATCATCCGCGATCGTGACCAGGACGATCTGATGGGGCGCTCTGCTAATCAGATCGTAAAGGGCTTCCAGCCGCTGCAATGCGCCGCTGGTGGGGTTGGCGCGCAGGCGATCCACGCCCGGAAAACAGGCGAATATCTGGGCGTTGACGCCGCCCGTCTTCATGCGCGGCAAATCCAGATGTCCGCGTTGGCCCCATTGGGTGAGATCTCGACGATAACCCGCTGGCGCGGCAGCGTGGCCCAGGGTGTCGCAATGGGCGTCGAAAACGAAACTGTTTTGATGCAAATCAATCGTTTGAGCTGAAAAGTCGCTCATACTCCTCTTCCAGGATGATGACGTGTTTCTGTAACGAAATCGTCGGGACTTTCAGGTTGTAGATGCGGATGCTGGCGTTGATACGCGCCGCCTCTTCCTCGAAATCATGACGATAAGAGCGCCAGACCTGCTCCAGTTCCAGGAGTCGGTGGTCCGGGCGGCGCTCGCGTTCCGCCCGATACCAGTGATAGCGACGTCGCAGCACCGCGCGGGCTCTCTCGATCCGGCCGTCTATCTCCTTGCCCTCCTCGATCCAGGGAAGCGTGTGGCCGCTGTCTCGCAGCAGATCATACGCCAGTTGCCGCGCCTCGGGCAAGAAGGGATTGCGACGGTTTGGCAGAGGGCTGCCTTTGCCCTTGAGATCATCGAACAGGCCCTGCTGCTGGGCCTCGCGTATCTTCTCCTCGATCCAGTCATCCCAATGCTTGTCTTCGGGCTTACGACCGGGCGTTTCGCTCATGATCGGATTGAGAAAGAAACCCCCGCTTTCACGGGGGCTTTGATGACAGAGCGTCAGGTGAGAATAACTCAGATCACTCGTTGCTCTGAGAAGTCTCCGGCAGTTCCTCCGCTGGCTCCGCCTGGCTGAGGGTTTCCAGCGGGCGCTCGGACGGCTCGGGCGCCAGGCCGATCTGCGCGATCATGTGATATTGCACCGTGTTGGCCCAGAAGAACGTGAAAACCAGGCCGATGACACAAAGCAGCGAGCCGATGATGCCCGCGAGCGCATAGGCCAGCAGGCCGACGATGAGCGCCACGACAATCTGGCTCAGATGCTCTTTGGTGTAGTCTAGGATTTCGCCAAATTTGAAACCAGCGGAGATATCACCGGTTTCAGCAAACTTGATGACGATGCTCGGATTGGCCAGCATTAGTACGATAACATAGATGAGTGTGAAACATCCGAAGCAAAGGCTAAGGAAAGCGGCGATTGTGTTGCCAGTGTCTGAGCTGTCCATAATAGACATGGGGATGAGGAGAATGATCTCCAAGAGCAGCAAAGGAAGTGACCACACGAGAAGAATGACCAACAACTTGATGCCATCGGTGATCTTTTCTCCCCATTTGTCCCACTCGGGCAAAGGCTCTATCTCATGTTTACGAACATTGCGAACCAGCTCGACAACGTACCCCATCATGAGAATAGAGCCCAGAATGGGAACCAGCATGAGAATGCCGCCGATTAGGACTTTTTCTATCCATTTCTTGTCTTCGAAGACAAACCTGAATGATTTGCCGATATCCACGATCTTCCTCCTGGAAAAAAGCGAGCGATGGTGATTGGATTGGATAAGACAATGTTAGAGGGAGCGAACAAACTGTTCCTGTTCCTGATTAATTATAACAACCTTTAGGCCATTTTACAACGCAATATGTGGTTTGGGACACTGTAACAGTTTAGTCGGTCGTTCCCTTTTCCAAACGCCGAATGAATTCAGGTCTGAGGGCGTTCCGCCGCATGTCCCCCTTCGGGGACATATTTTCGCTCAATTAGGCCTGTCTGCCTGCGCAGACAGGCGGCAAAGGCCCCCAGCCCCGACTTCGAGTCGGCGGGGCCAAGGCGCCAAACATGGTTGCACCGACCAAATTGATACAGTCTTGTGGTTTGGACAGCAATTTCAAATTTGGCCTGGCGAAATGTCCCCTCCCTGCCTCTCCCTGCAAGGCGTCAGCCGAAGCCGGGGGAGGAGCCCTCTGGTTTGCAAATTTGCGTAGCAAATGATCATCTACCTCCCCCGAACATGAGCGCAGCGAGTATCGGGGGAAGG
>JALXAF010000090.1 GCA_026992375.1 Anaerolineae bacterium | reverse complement strand
TCGCAAGAGCCTGAAAGAAAAACTCTTGGGCGGCGTGCCGGAAAAGGTGGCCAAACAGGCCCCCTGCCCGGTGCTCATCATCTCCCATCTGCCGGGCCAAATAGAATTCTAACCATTTTTTCACCTGTTTTCACCGATTTTGCAACCTCCTTTTGATATAAAGAGGGTGAAACAAGAAAGGCTTCGGCAACATGAAGCCAGCCAACAAACAAGCAATCAACTTTCACCCATCTTGAATCCATAAGGAGGTTCATCATGAAGACAGCAAAGACTCTCAGCTGGATCATCGCTCTGGCTGGTTTGTGGGAGATCGTGGCTCCCTTCATCTTCGGGATGACGGCAACGACTGCATTCCTGTGGGACGCCGTCATCGTCGGCCTGGCCCTACTGGTCCTCGGCGTGTGGGCGGCCCTGGCCAATGACGAGAACACCGTCAAGTATCTGAACTGGATCAATGCAGTGCTCGGCCTGTGGTTGATTATCGCCCCCTTCGTCCTCAGCTACAGCAGCGCCGCCGCCGCCATGTGGAACGACATCATCGTTGGGCTGGTGGCGCTGGCGCTGGGCGCCTGGGCGGCTCTGGCGGTTGGCTCTCACGGACAGCAGTCCATGGGGCATGGCGGCCAGGCCTGATCTTTCACAACGGCTCCTCTCCAACTAAATAATCATTGGCGCAAGGCCCTCACAACGTGGTGGGGGCCTTGCCGCGTACGCGTCTTATGAGATGACGCCCAACTGTTTGCCTACTTTGGCAAATACTTCCAGCACGTAATTCAACTGTTCATCGGTGTGGGTGGCCATGTAGCTGGTGCGCAACAACTGCCGCCCGGGGGCGGTGGCAGGCGAGACGATGGCGTTCACGTAGACGCCGTTTTCCAGCAGCATCTTCCAGGCGAGGAAGGTGAGCATATCATCTCCGATGATGATAGGCACGACCGGCGTTTCTGAAAAGCCGGTGTCGAAGCCCAGAGCCTGGAACTCCCGACGCATGAAAGCGCCTATCTGATTCACCCGTTCGATGCGTTCCGGCTCCTCCCTCATCACCTGCAGAGCGGCCCGGGCCGCAGCCGCATTGGCGGGGGGAATGCTGGCGCTGAAGATCAGCGTCCGGGCGTGATGCTGCACGTATTCGATGAGCTGACTATCGCCCGCGATGAACCCGCCCAGAGACGCGAAGGATTTGCTGAAAGTGCCCATAATCAGATCCACATCATCAGTGACGCCCCAATGCGCGGCCGTGCCCCGACCGCCGCCCAACACCCCCATGGCGTGTGCGTCATCCACCATAATGCGGGCGTTGTATTTCCTGAGGACGGGGATCATCTCTGGCAGGGGCGCGATATCGCCCTCCATGCTGTACAACCCGTCCACGATCACCAGCTTGCCGCTATCTTCGGGCAGATGAGAGAGCACCCGTTCGAGATCGACGATGTCGTTGTGCCGAAAGCGTTTGGTCTGCCCCCGGGCCAGAAACGCGCCATCGATGATGCTGGCGTGATCGAACTTATCGAGGATGGCGTAATCGCCTTTATCCACCAATCCGCTGATCGTGCCCAGATTGACCTGCATGCCCGTGGAAAACACCAACGCCGCTTCTTTGCCCACCCACTCCGCGAGCTCTTGCTCCAACTCCTGATGCAACTCCAGATTGCCGTTGAGAAATCGGGAGCCGGTGCAACTGGTGCCGTATTCCCTGATTGCGGCAATGGCCGCCTCCTGCACTTTGGGGTGCGTCGTCAATCCCAGATAGTTGTTGGAGCCGCACATGATCAGGCGTTTGCCCTGATAGATGGCCTCTGTGCCCTCATTGCCGCTCATAGGCAAAAAGTAAGGATAAATGCCGGACCGCTTGGCCTCGCGTACAATCGTAAAATGCTCGACTTTCTCAAAGATGTCTTTCATGAAGCTGGCTCCTTTGTGAAAAAAGTCCGTTTGTGTGGCGAGTTTGATTTGGATGAGGACAAAAGATAAGACTATTCGCCCAGCATGTAGCCTTGTCCGCGCACGGTGCGGATGTAGCGAGGATGGGCGGGATCATCTTCCAGCTTTTGGCGCAGACGATGGATGTACACCTTGAGATAGTCGTTGCTATCCACCGCGTAGCGGCCCCACACCCGATTGAGCAGCGTTTGATAAGTGACCACGCGCCCGACGTTGCGGGCCAGAATCTCCAGCAGGTTGTACTCGGTGGCGGTCATGGGCACAATCTCGCCGTGCAAAGTGACCTGACGACGATCGAAATCGATGCGCAAGCCGTCCAGAACCAGGGGGGGTTCGTGGGGAGCCGCCGAGCCCTCGATCCGGCGCAACACCGACCGGATGCGAGCCATGAGCTCCAGATGCCCGAAGGGCTTGACGATGTAGTCATCCG
>JALXAF010000089.1 GCA_026992375.1 Anaerolineae bacterium | reverse complement strand
CTACATCAACATCGAGGACTTCCCGCTGACTGCTGTGCCCGATCTGAAAGATGTGCTCCCCAGCGTGTATGCCAAGCTGAAGGATGGTCGGGAGTGGACCAACGAGGCGGAAGCGGAATTCCTGCGCGTGATGCTGCCGTAAGGATAATTGGATATTGGGTAGTGGGAATATCCCGTTTCCAAGTAAGCAGGTCTTGAAAAATCTTTTGGGGGCGTCCTATCTCGGTTGAAGAAACAGCGACGCCGCCAGCGCCCCTGCGGGGCTAGCCGGATTTATCTGGCGCTGTTCTGTAGCCCAGCGACTTCATCGCTGGACGTGGCGAACGCCTCATCATTCGACAAGTGAGGCGGCGCAACGAGATTTGTCAGTTAATCAACTTCCGAGGTCTGCTGGCGGTTGGAGCGAATCCAGAGCCTTTGGGCGGCAAAGCATCGGCATTCCGCGCGGAAGGGAAAAGCCTTGTCAAAGTTTCTAGTCCTGCGTTATGATAACCGCTATATGAACGCGCGATTTTCCATCAGGAAGCCAGCCACGCTGCTTAGCGCCGTCATCCTGCTATTCGGCCTGCTGCTGCTCCTCGTCCTGGCCTGGGCCATACAAAACCAGCCCGATACAGCTTACCAGATCATCGCCTTCAGCGCGATTTTGCTCACTCTTACGCTGATTTTCTTTGATCCCCTCCTGGCGTTCCTGGTCTGGCTGTTCTTCATTCCCTTCGCTCCCTTCTTCCATTTCGATATCCACATGCCCGAGGGCATCCCCGACCTGAGCTACACGCGCATGGTGGGGAGTTTTCTGGCGGTGTATCTGTTCGCACAGGTGGCGTCGGGCAAACGCAAACTTCTGACGCCGACATTCTTCGATCTGGCCATTCCCTTCTTCGTGATCCCCCTGCTGTGGTCCGCGGTGCGGGGCTATTATGGCTGGCTGTGGGGCGTGCAAACGGTGTTCGACGCGTTCTTGATGCCGCTGCTGGTGTACTTCATCGCCCGCCAACTGATCTTGAAACCAGCCGACTTTCGGGCCCTGGCCAAAGCCATCATCGAGATCACCGTCGTCATCGCCATTGCCGCGGTGGTGGAGCAGACCACCGGCTTCGCTCCCTTTCGCGGCACATCCACCGCCACCATTTACAGCGGCGACATCCGCAAAGTGGGCAGCTTTTTGGGCAATCCCGCCTACGTGGCGCTGGCCCTGGCCGTGGCCGCGCCCCTGGCCATGATGCTCGCCATCGAGAAAACGCATCTCAAGGACAAACTGCGCTATGTCCTGGCGTTGATCATCCTCGAAACCGGCGTCATCGCCACATTCAACCGCTCAGGCATAGCGGGCGGGCTCATCGGGCCGCTGGTCTTCTCCATTCTCAACCGACGGCTGCTCAAAGTGACGCTGCCCGTGCTGCTGATTTTCGGGCTGATCGTGGGGTTGGGCTGGGGGATGATTCAGGACACCTCTGTGGCGGGCCGGTTGGGCTCCGAAAGCCCCATCGATTATCGCCTCAACGCCCTGGAATATGGCTTGCAAATCCACCGGACAGCGCCATATCTGGGCGTGGGCTGGGCCTGGTTCGGCAGATTGGCCGCGGACATGGGCTTTCGTGATAACGGCATCAACGTCTTGCCCAGCCCCCACAACTCCTATCTCAACTTCCTCGTCTCGGGAGGCTACGCCCTGTTGGGCGGCTATCTGGCGATGGCCGCGGGCCTGGGCCTGACCCTGGTGACCATCGGCTGGCCCCGACGCAAGAAGCGCCGCTTCTTCCCCCTGTTCGTCCAGGCCGCGCTGGCCAGCTATTTCGCCTACTTCATCCCCATCGCAGCTTTCGATAACACCTTCTCCGCCTACGCCAACATCATCTTCTTCGCCATCATGGGAGGAGCCATCTCCGCCACCCTGGGCGGCGGCTCCTTCACCGATGCCGAGGCCCCCGCTCCAGTGCAAACAGATGCATCATGAGTGCCTACAGCCGTTTTCTGCGCAGCGTCGCACTGCCCGTTGGCTCGCGTCTGGCGGGCTACGGCGATTTTCTGCCCTATCTCAAGAGCCTGGAAGCCAGCCAATGGTTTTCGTCCGAGCAGATACAGGAGATCCAAAACGCCAAATTGCGGCGGCTCATCGCCCACGTCTACCAAAACGTCCCCTTTTATCGGCAGGTAATGGATGAACGCGGCCTCACGCCCGCAGACATCCAGACCACCGACGATCTGGTCAAATTGCCCATCGTCGATAAAAAAATCCTGACCCGCTACTACGACACCACCCTGCGCGACCAATCCATTCCCCGCAGCAAGCTCATCCACGCCACATCCAGCGGCTCCACGGCCGAGCGCCTGCATTACTGGACCACGAAATCCCAGAAGGCGAAAAAATGGGCGGGGCTCTTCCGCTGGTGGGAAATGGTGGGCTACGAATTCGGAGACTCCTACGTCACATTCCAACTGGCCCCCAACCAGGGCTTCAAGGGCTGGCCCGTGGCGGGCAAACTGGAATGGCTGCTGCTGCGACATCACTGGCTTTCGGCGCAGAAGATGACCGACGAAGTGCTGAATCAGTATGTCGAAAATCTGAAAGCGTGGCGGCCCAAACTCTTCCGAAGCTACGCTTCCACCGTCTATTATCTGGCCCGGCGCATGAACGAAGCAGGGCTGAATGTGCATGTTCCCGCCATCCTCGCCACCGGCGAAATGCTCACCGACCACATGCGCGAGACCATGGAGCGGGCCTTTGCGCCCGGACGGGTCTACAACGAATATGGCGGCGACGGCATGCAGATCGCTGCGGAATGCGAGATGCACGACGGTATGCACATCAACGCCGAAACCTACGTGGTGGAGATCATCAAGGATGGAGAGCAGGCGCCCGAGGGAGAACTGGGCGAAGTGGTGCTCACCAACCTGGAAGCCACGGCCACGCCATTCATCCGCTACAACATCCACGATGTGGCGGCTCTCACCCACGAGCCCTGCGCCTGCGGCCGCGGTCTGCCCCGCCTCAGCCATCTCGAAGGACGTCTCACCGATATGTTCGTCACCGCCGACGGGCATTGGCTGACCGTGCACCAGTTCACCGCATTCTTCGCCAAAGTGCATTCGGTGAAAGCCTTCCAGGTCATCCAGAAAGAGGTGGACTTCATCTTGATCAAACTGGTGGTGGATGAGAGCTTCAGCGAGGCGGATCGACAGCGCATCATCGAAACATTCCGCGGCTATATGGGCCCGGACAACCGGTTCGAGCTCCAGTTCGTGGATGAAATCCCCACCTCGCCCGTGGGCAAACGCCGGTTCTTCATATCGGAAGTCATCGAAGGCACGCCCAGCCAGGTCGAAATCGACGACTAGCGCCCGCCAATGGATGATCTGCTCTGGCGGGACGCCCGCATCGCCATCCTGGGCCCCTTTCCGCCCCGCCCCGGCGGCGTCTCGGTGCAATGCGCCATCCTGGCCGACGCCCTGGAAGCGGCCGGCGCAGCCGTCACCCGCATCAACACCGATGTGCGGGGCTTGCGCGGGCGGGGGGGCTGGCGCAAGGGCCTCCTGCCCCTGGCCCAAGTGATGCAGATCACCCGGGCGCTGCACCACACCCGACAACGCTGGGATGTGCTGCACGTTCACGCCGCATCCTGGTGGGGCTTCATGCCCGCGGTCGTTGGGCTTCGGGCCCGACGATGGGGCAAACGTCTGGTGGTCACCTACCACGGCGGCGAGGCCGCGCAATTCATGGCCCGGCATGGTCGATTCGCCAGCGCCGCGCTGCGACGTTATCACGCTCTGATCACCCTCACCCCCACCCAGGCCGCCATCTTTCGGCGACACGGCCTGGAGACGACCCTGGTTCCCAACATCGTCCCCATCCAACGCTTTCGATTTCGAGAACGCGGGCCCGTGCAGCCCCGGCTGCTGTGGCTGCGGCACATGGAGGCGCGCTATCGCCCCCTGGATGCGCTGGCGGTCTTCCGGCGCATCAGCGAAGCGCATCCCCGCGCCTCGCTGACGCTGGCGGGCAACGGCCCCCTGCTGGCCCGGATGCAGGAAACCGTCCGGGCGCAAGGGCTCTCGGACGTCACATTCCTGGGACGTCTCGCGGCCGCGGACATCCCCGCCGCATACGACGCCGCGGACATCTTCCTCAACACCTCGGCCATCGACAACCTGCCGCTGACGCTAATCGAGGCCAGCGCCAGCGGATTGCCCATCGTCTCCACCAACGCCGGAGCCATTCCCGATCTCATCGCAGACCGCGAAAACGGCCTGCTGGCCCCGGTGGGCGATGTCGACGCCCTGGCCGCGCACATCCTGCGCCTGCTGGCGGACCCGTCGCTGGCCCGGGGGCTTTCGACGGCCGCGCGGCGCAACGCCCAGCGCTTCGACTGGCCCCAGGTCGCGCCGCTGCTGGCCCGGGCCTATGGCTTGTCGCTTACCGACTGATGAACATTGACAAAATAATCCGGTTATAGGCTTGGGGCGCTTCGCGCCCGCCGCCAGCGCCGGGGGATAAAGTCCCCCGGCTAGAAACAGCGCCCCTGCGGGGCTTAGCCGGATTTATCCAGCGCTGTTTTGTAGCCCGGCGACTTCATCGCCGGGCGGACGTGGCGAACGCCACTATGACCGATTTAATTTGTGAACATTCATCACTCGGCCAGTGCTGCAAGCTATCTATGGGCAATCACTTGTCTTCCGTCTGATTGCAATCGATCATGGACTCCACCACATCCTCCGATTTTCCGCGCCCGACCCGGGGCTGGCTGCTGACCCTGCTCCTCATCCTGCTGGCAGCCCTGGCCCTGCGGCTGGCCTTCGTTTACATCGCGCCCCCGCCCGAAAACGCCATCGGCGATTCAGCCGAATTCGATCTGCTGGCCAGCAACCTGCTGGCCGGGCATGGCCTCAGCTACGCCCCCCCCTGGCGGCCATCCGCCCGAAAAACGCCCCTTTACCCCTGGCTGCTGGCCCAAACCTACCGCATCTTCGGCTATGGCGCCTACACGCCCCTGCTGACGCTGCAAGCCCTGCTCGATGCGCTGCTGGCCGCCATGCTGGCCTGGCTGGCGCTGCTGGCCTGGCGCAACCAACGCATCGGACTGCTGGCCGCGGGCCTTTGGGCCATCTATCTTCCCGGCGCGCAACTGGCAGCGCGCCTTCTGGCCGATTCCCTGTTCACATTTCTGCAACTAACCGGCTTTCTCCTCTTCGTCATGGCCCTTCGTCATCCCGCCCGGGGCAAGCGGGTTGCACTTTGCGGCCTGCTTTCGGGCCTGATCTTCGGCCTGGCCTCCCTCACGCGCCCCACCTCCATGTACATCCCGCTGCTGCTGGCCCTGGCACTGGCGGGATGGTGGGCGTGGCGCAAAAAAGCCAGTGGGATCGCCGCGTTCCCCTCATCCCGACTGTGGACGGCCGCCCTCGCCATGTTGCTGACCCTGACCATCACGCTGACGCCGTGGTTCGTGCGCAATTACCGGGCCTTCGATCAGGTGGTGATGGGCAGCACCCTGGTGGGATTCAACTTCTTCCAGACCCATTATCGGCTGGATCAGCCCGATTACTGGCGATTGCCGGGCGTTCGGGCCAGCACCGACGCGCTGCACCAGGCGGCCGCGGACGCGGGCCTGGATCTGGCCGCGCTCAACGAAGCGGAGCTGTTCGATTTTGGAATGCGCCGCGGCCTGGAGATGGTGCAACAATATCCGGCGCGTTTTCTGGCGCTGGCGGGATTGCGCATGGCGCAGCTCTGGTTCAATCTGGGCTTCACCCGGCATCCCTCCATGTCCACGCTGCTTTTCGCCGCGGTCAACCTGGGGCTGTTGCTGCTGGCCGTCTGGGCGGAGTGGATGGCGTGGCGACGGCGGCGCTTGCTCTTCTCGCCCGAACGCCCCCTCCCCTGGGTGATCCACGTTTCGGCCATTGCCATCTTGCTTTACTACACCGCCAGTCACGCGCTGGTCATCGCGGCCGGACGCTACATCATCCCCGCCATTCCCTTTTTGGTGATTTTGGCCGCGGGCGCGCCCTGGCGCTGGCTGCGTTTGAAGTCCACCCTCCGAAAATGAGCGAAGGAAGGATGTCATCTTCGCCCAAAATAGTGTAAAATGCCCCTTATCTCGTCACTAGGACGCTCTTGATGGAGCAAAACAACGATTTCTCCCACGCCATCATAGGCGATAACTGCATCATCCAGCCCCACGCCATTGTGGGCCTGCGCTATGCGCCCGATTGCGGCCCCGCCCGCCTGGGCGAGGGCGGCATCGTCCGCGCCCACACCATCATCTACGGCGATGTGACCATCGGCGCGGGCTTCAAGAATGGCCATCACGCGCTGATTCGGGAACACACCGTCATCGGCGATTACGTGCTGGTGGGCACAGCGGCCATTCTGGATGGACGCATCACCATCGGCGATTACGTCAGCATTCAGAGCCAGGTGTACATTCCCACCCACACCGTCATTGGCAGCTACGTGTTCATCGGGCCTAACGCCACGCTGACCAACGACAAATATCCCCTGCGGCAGCGGCAGAGCATGGAGCTTGTAGGCCCCATCATCGAGGATCACGTCACCATCGGGGCCAACGCCACCCTGCTGCCCGGCGTGCGCATCGGCGAAGGGGCCATGGTGGCCGCGGGCGCCATCGTCACCAAAGACGTGCCGCCCTGGACCCTGGCCGTGGGCGCGCCCGCCCGCATAATGCCCCTGCCCGAGCGCCTGCGCGAGCCCAACATCCCCATCTTCGGGCCAGAATCGTCTCGCTGACAACATTGTCATCCTCTCCGCCCCGATTTTTCACGCATCCTTCATGCTGTTCTGCTAGAATCAAGGTAACTGCTAACGCACCCCGGTTGACAAACCACAAAGGGCACAAAGGCACTAAGAACACGAAGAAAAAGTGTATAAACTTCCCTTTGTGCCTTTGTGTCTTAGTGTTCTTAGTGGTTTTCGGGTGACGACCTTGGCAGTTACGAATCAAGTTATCGAATGGAGCGCCGACACATTTGACGCCCGCAGATTCCCCCTGATTTCATCTGTTTTTATCTGCGTAGATCGGTCTTTTCTGCGTCATCTGCGTTCTATTCACGAAACAGTCACCATATCGCATTTATCACCGAGGTTTTTTTCTTGACAACTCCTCTTCGCGCCGCGGTCATCGGCGTCGGCTCTATGGGGGCCAATCACGCCCGGGTCTACGCCCGAATGCCCCATACAACCCTCGCCGCGTTCGCCGATCTCGACCCCACGCTGCGGGACCGCATTGCGCGCACCTACAAAGCCACGCCCTACGTCGATTATCGCGAGATGATCGAAAAAGAAGACCTGGATGTCGTCACCATCGCCCTGCCCACCCATTTGCACCGGCAGGCCGCGCTGGAGACCATGGCCGCGGGCATCCACACTTTCGTGGAAAAACCGCTGGCCGATTCGGTCGTCGCCGGTCGAGAGATGATCGAGGCCAGCCACCGGCACGGCGTTCTGCTGGGCGTGGGCCACATCGAACGCTTCAATCCCGCGGTCATCGCCCTGAAAGAACGGCTAGACGACGGTCAGTTGGGCAAGATATACCAAATTCACGCCCGCCGCATCGGGCCGTTCCCGCCCCGCATCAAGGATGTGGGCGTGGTGTTCGATCTCGCCACCCATGAGCTGAACATCATGGAATATCTCACCGGCACGGGCATTCGCAACGTGTCGGCCCAGGTGAAACAAACCCTGCACGACAAGCACGAGGACATGGTCTCGGGCATCCTCCGTTTTGGCGACGGCGTCCTCGGCATGATAGACATCAACTGGCTGACGCCCACCAAAATCCGCCAACTGACGGTGTTGGGCGAGCGCGGCATGTTCCTGGTGAACTATCTCACCCAGGAGCTATGGTTCTACGAAAATCGTTCGGCCCAGGATCATTGGTTGGGCCTGGTGACGGTGGGCGTGACCGAGGGCAACGTGATCAAATATGAATTGGCCCGGGTCGAGCCCCTGCGCGTCGAGCTGGAGACGTTTGTCGAGGCCATCAATCACGGCTACAACGGCCTGGTCAATGGCGAGGAGGGGCTGCGCGCGGTGTTCCTGGCCGAGCA
>JALXAF010000088.1 GCA_026992375.1 Anaerolineae bacterium | reverse complement strand
GGCTGGCCAAGGCCAAGCGATTCAAGGGCAAGGCTGCGCTGATGGAGCGGCTCAACCAGGCCCGCAAACGCCTTGACGAGATCAAACGACATGTAAAAACGCCCGAAGACCTGATCCCCTACGCCGAAGCCTGGCGAGACCGCGAGGCCAACGCCATCGCAGAGCTGCGAAAATCACCCCCGAAAAAGCCCAAACGCACCATCAAACCCGAGCGGATGAAAGTGGGACAAAAGGTGAAGCACAGCCATTTTGGCGTGGGCGTGGTCACCGCTATCGAAAAGGGCGAGGATGACGCCTATGTCACCATCGACTTCGTGACGAAAGGGGAGCGCAAGTTCGCGCTCTCGCTGCTGGCGGGCAAGCTGATGGTCGCTCGCAAGGGCTAGGCCCGTTGCCCATCGCCGCCATCGCGGCTGGCGAAAAACTGATAGAACGCCAGAAGGGCCAGCAAAAGCACAATCCAGGCGATGATCTGGCTGAGGCGATAGCCGTCGCCCACGATGATGGGCTCGGCCCGAAACGCGTCCACCAGCAAGCGCACGCCAGCGTAGCCCGCCAGGGCGAACAACGCGGCGAATCCGGGCGGCAACCGCCGCAGCAGCGCCCAAAATCCGACCAGCACCGCCAGAACGCCCAGAAGTTCGTAGTATTGCACCGGATGCCGGGCCACGTTCCACTGATAGATGGCCCAGGGAGCCATGGTGGGCTCGCCAAAGGCGATGCCGTTCAGGCCCTCGGCCAGCGCCAGCGCTGCCAGCAACACCAGCGCCCCGCCCGCCAGAGCGTCCAGCATGGCGGGGAGAGGAAGCTGGTATTTGCGCTGATACCAGATGACGACCGCCAGCGCCGCAGCCGCAGCAAACCAGGGCTGGATGGCGTTCATGTTGGGCGAAAGCACGCTGAGAGGGTCCGAGGCGTAGGCCGGGAAGTAGAGGATGACATGCCCCAGCCGCCCGGCAATCAGCCCGGCGATGACGGTGTAAAAGCCCATGTTGTAGAAATGATCAGGATCGAGGCCGCGGCGAGCCGCCACTTTGGCGGCGAACCACAGGCCGAGGAAGTAGCCGAGGAGAAGAAGCAGCGGGTAGGTGGGCAGCGAGGCCGGGCCGATGGAGATGGTGGGGTGCATGGGGCGTAAGGCAGTAATCAGTGATCAGTAAGTCAGTGTTCAACAGGCGGGAGGGCGGGGCAGTCTTGTCTACTTGTGACTTGTCTACTTGCCCCTTGTCCACTTGCTGCTACGGATAGATGCTTTTGAGTTGTTGTTTGAGCAGCGCCGCGTTCATCTGACCGATGACGATCTCGCGAATGACGCCATCGCGGTCGATGAAGAAGGTGGTGGGGAGTGAGTTGACCTGATAGCGCTGAGACGCTGCATACTGTTCATCCAGCGCCACAGGAAAGGTGAGTCGCCGCTCATCCAGAAAGGCTTTCACCGTGGCGGCGTCTTCTCCCTGATTCACGCCCAGCACCACCAGTCCGCCCGCAGCATAGGCATCATAAGCCGCCTGCAGTTCGGGCATCTCAGCCTGGCAGGGCGGGCACCAGGTGGCCCAAAAATTCAGCACCACGGGCTGTCCCTGCAAATCCGACAGCGTGACCAAGCCGCCATCCAGCGCTGGCAGGGTGAAATCGGGCGCAGGATGCCCGCGCAGGGGGATACTCTCGGGCCGGGCGACGACGCTATCCGGAACCCGGCTCAGCCATATCCAGGCCGGGCCCAACAGGAGTGTGGCAAGGATGAGGAATGAAAGGAGACGTCTGGGCGACATAGGGACTCAATTCGCAGGAAGAAATGGAAAACAAGGCGATGTCAACTGTCGCCTCGAAAGTCAGACGCCATCATACGTTATTTTGCCGCTGCGAACAATCTCCGGCAGGGGCGATCAGCCCTCGATCAGCGGCGTCGAGGGCTCCTCCGCTCGACCTTCCCCCAACAACTGCCGCTCATACGCATCGATCAGTCCAAACAGCACCTCATCGAAAAACGCGTCGAAATCCTCTCTCAACTGCAAACTCTCTCTCTCGGTCAGTTGTGCGCCCGAATCAGCGCCGATGAGGGAACGCAGCAACTTTTGGCGGAAGAACTGAAACGCCCGCACCGTATCGAGCAGAGAAATCTGATATTTCAACGATGCGTTCGCGTACGCCTCGCCCAGCCCTCGGCCCTCGATGATGAGAGTTTGCCGTTGTTGCGGCAAGGTGAGATAACGAATGGCCTTTTCGAAAAGCGCTCGCCCCAACATGCGCTGGTTCTCCATGCCCGATTCATCGAATTGGCTGTACCAAAGCTGCTCGGTGGGAGGCGATCGCTGCAAATCGCGCCGGGTTTCCACCAGCGCCGTCGTAAAGAGGGATTCTTCGGCGCTCAGTTCCGGCGGCGTATCAGAATGACTGGCCTGCATCAAAAAGACGCGGATATCCTCAGCCCTGAAACGGCGATGCCCGCCGGGCGTGCGATAGGAGGGGATTTTGCCCGCGTCAGCCCACTGTCGCAAAGTGGCGGGATGAACTCCCAAGAGCTTACTGGCTGCAGAAAGCGTTAACCAACGAGACATCGACAACCTCTAACAAGAGAAAATCAGGCGCCAAGCATGACCGCAACGACCTGAATTCGACGATTCTAGCGATGGGATAGAGTTTATCACCTCCATCCCAAAATCGCAACGACGCCCAATTTCTAATTCCAATCTAACTATTCGCTTATGATTTGCTAACGTTCCTGTATTATTTTTGAGATGAACGACAAGTTCCACACATTGCTTTCTCAGTTTCACATCTCAAATCCCTAGACAGGAGGTAGAAAGATGACCACCCTGGTACGCTGGGATCCCATTCGCGAGATGATGCAACTGCAGAATGCAGTAGATCGCCTCTTCGAGTCCGAACTGGCTTCCACCCTGCCTCTGTGGCGGCAATCCGCCACCGCCTGGATGCTGCCGCTGGATGTCATCGAGACCGAAGACGAGTTCATCGTCAAGGCCTCCCTCCCCGGCATCAACCCCGATGAGCTGGACATCAGCCTGACCGACAATGTCCTGACCATCAAGGGCGAGATCAAGGTGGAGGATGATGAAGATGTACGCTATCATCTGCGCGAGCGCCGCTTTGGCATGTTCCAGCGCAGCATTTCACTGCCGGTTCCGGTGAACGCCGATAAGGTGGAAGCGGTGTATGAAAACGGGGTGCTGACTTTGCACATCCCCAAAGCCGAAGAGGTGAAGCCCAAACACATCTCCATCAAAAAGGTCAGCTAAGATCAAATGCTGACCGCGGTCGGGCCCACTGGGGAGGCGCACTCCTCAGTGGGCGCGCGTCGTTCGCGAAAATCTCAGAGTAAAAGGAGGCGAACCATGACCCGATTGATGGTTTACGATCCTGTTCATGATGTCCTTCGCCCCTCTGAGGAGGCCTTGCTGCAAAATTTTTTTGCTCCTATCGAATCTGCGTCGCTGACGACAGATATGACGACGCTCTCCCCCAACGCCATCAGCAGCTTCGGTAACCTGCCTTTGGATATGTATGAAACAGATGACGCACTGGTCGTCGAAGCGACGCTGCCCGGCTTCCGGGATGATGAGATCGAGATCGAAGAGCACAATGGCATCCTCAGCATCAGGGCTAGGCATCAAGAGGAGCGCAAGGAGGAAGGCGAATCATGGCTGGTGCATGAACGCAGTCTGCAAGTTTTCCAGCGCACTACGCCTCTTCCCGTCGAGGTCAAGGTGGACGAGGCTGAAGCGACGCTGGAAAACGGCGTTCTTCGCATCACCTTCCCCAAGATTTCCTCCGAAAAGTCCATCACCAACCGCATCAAAGTCTCTGTTCCCAAGTTGAAGCTTCCCAAACTGGGGAAGAAAGAGGGCAAGGTAAAGGTGAAGAAGGGGTGACAAGTTGATCCCAAGTTGACGGAAAGGCGACGCAGAAGTAACGCTGCGTCGCCTTTTTTACGCCTGTTCCATGCGATGACGAAAAGCGTCGTAAATGCTAAAAGCGCCCACCAACAGACATCCCACAGATATCCAGAACAGCATCGCAGGGATGCCGATGATATCCGCCAGGGTGGCCGCGAGCAACAGTGGCGCCAGGCCCACCAGTGAGGCCATCATAAACTGAACGGTGAAGACGCGCCCGCGCAGAGCCTCGGGCGTCATGCGCTGCAAGGTGGTCTGGGCCACGGTGTTGATGATGTAAAGCCCGAACCCCAGGGGAATAACCGTCAGCGCCACCAGGAGCGTGGTGCCCGTAACGTTTTTCGAGACCTGAACCTCGGGCAGGTGCAGCGCCGTGTAATCATAGCTAATCATCGCCAGTAGGCCGAAGGAAATGGCGGTGATAATCAACATGGCCGATTGCGTCCATTGCGTGGGCAAGGTTTTGCCCCAACGCCCCAGCGCAACGATGGCGATAACCATCCCCACGCCAGCAGGAGCGAAGACGACAACCGCATCCTCGGGAGCGAGCCCCAGCACGCGGGCGCTAAAGCCCGGCGCGATCATCGCCAGAATCATCATCAACGAGGCCACCAACGTCAGTTGAATGACAGAGAGATAAACGGGCCGATTGCGAATAACGAATCCCCAGCCTTCGCGCAGCTCCCCCCACAATCTGCTCGCCGACGCCATGCCCCGGTCCACTTTTCTCCCTACATCGCGCGGAAGCCGCATCACAAGGAAGAATGCAATCAGATAGAACGTCCCCATCAACCCAAACGCTCCCGGGATGCCCAGAAGCTTCACCGCGGCGGGGGCGATAATCAGCAGCCCCGTCAGTTGGGCCAGTGCGATGGTGAGATTGAACAGGGAGTTGGCGACAATGAGCTGATCTTCCTCCACCAACAACGGCAGCTTCGCCAGAACTGCGGGATTGTAGAACGCCCCCACAGAAGAGCCCAAAAAGGTGATGGTGTAAACGAGGAGCAGCAAAAACAGCGAAGAATCAGCAAACCAGCGCAGGGTGAAAATATAGCTGAGCGCCAGAATCGCCCGAAAGAAGTTGGCGAAGATAATAATCCACTTTTTGGGAATTCGATCCACCACCGCCCCCGCAACGAAGGAGAAAATAACAGGCGGCAGACTGAATGCGGCGATCATCAGCCCGATCTGCAAGCTGTGCCCCGTCAATCGCTCGATCAAAACCAGTTGAACGAAGTGAATCCCGTTCTGGGCGGTGAGGGAGAGCAACTGGGCCACCCACAACCGCCGAAATGCAGGGATGTTTAGAACTGGCTTGAATTCAGAAAAAGTGGACGACATGGACAGATGTTATGAGGAAGACATTCCCGGAGTCTCTGCGTCCGCGCTGACATCCGAAGCCCCTGACACGATCTTTTTCACCGAACGGCGGAATTTATCTCGGGGCAACAAGATTCTGCGCTGACAGGTGGTGCATACGACGCCAATATCAGCGCCCGTGCGCACCACGCGCCACGTCCAGCCGCCACAGGGATGCTGTTTTCGGAATTGGACGATATCGCCCACATGGATTTCAAGGGATTTCATATCAGAAACAACGTGCGTCAAACGTGGGGAAAGTCGCACAGAGAATTCAAGAAGGCTGATGTTTCGAGGGGAGCATTATACCAGAGTGAAGGCGGGCGTCAGTAATCGAAGGGAAGGAGAGAAGGGGAGAGGAGATGATTTTTCAATAAATCAAAAAAAGAGCTTTTACTTTCAAAAAAAGAACTTGCATTTTTTACCCCCAGCCATTACAATGGTGAGCGTTATGGCGCTCTATGTCAAAGAATTATCTCCGGAGGAACGATCTCAACTACAGCAGATCGCCAATGGCAGCGATGCAATTCAGGCCCGCTGGGCGCAAATCGTTTTGTTATCGGCCAGCGGCATCGGCGTCCCCAAGATTGCGGACACGCTGGGCGTATCGGCTGCAACTGTGCGGGCCCGCATCAAGGCTTTCAACCAGCAGCGTATGGACGCCATGGCGCGCGGGTCTTCGCCCGGACGCCCGGAGACCATCTCTCCCTCTCTGGGGGACAAATTCGCTGCGCTCATGCGTGAACGCGAACCCAGGGACTTCGGCTGGGCGGACACAGGATGGACCCTGGACATGCTCGTCAAAGTCGCCACCGTCGAAGGATGGGTCGAAAGCATCAGTCGCGAGGGCGTGAGACTGGCGTTGAGAAAAAGCAAGCATTCCTATCGAAAACTCAAAGATTGGCGGAAGAAGAAACGAACATCCGCCACGATTATCGATCCTCAGGAAACGCCCTGAGGCAATCCCCAAGACGGCACGCAATTCTGTCATTCATTCTGCAGGCTATCGCCCGCACAGACCTTTCCTGTCGAAAGGAGAAATTTTATGTTACAACAACCCCCAACCAAACAACGAGATGGCATTCAGTGGCGCATTGACGAGATTATTGGCCGGGTCGATGACGCAAAGACCAAACGAGCCTATTATTATCAGCAGTCCATCAGCGAGATCGATGGAGCCTGGGTGATGACGGAGGATGGCAGAAAGCTGATGTTCGCCACATACAGCTATCTGGGCCTTCTGCGGCACCCCTACATCGATCAGGCGGCGAAAGACGCCATCGAGCGCTACGGCACTGGAACCCACGGCGTGCGTTTGCTGGGCGGCACCCTGGATATTCACCTGGATCTGGAGCAAACCATCGCCCGTTTTCATGGCCGGGATGACGCGATCGTCTTTTCCAGCGGCTATGTCACCAATCTGGCGACTATTTCGACCATCGTCGGCAAAGGCGATTGGGTGATCTCAGATAAATGGAATCACGCCAGCATCGTGGACGGCTGCTCATTGGCCAGGGGCCACTTCGTGCGCTTCCGACACAACGACATGAAGGACCTGGAGCGTCGGCTGCAACAGGCCCCCGAGGGCGCGGGCAAACTAGTGGTGGCGGACGCGGTCTTCAGCATGGATGGCGACATCTTCCCCCTGCCCGAGGCCCTGGAGCTCTGCCACAAATACAACGCCCGCCTGATGATCGACGAAGCCCACAGCCTGGGCGTGCTGGGCAAGACAGGGCACGGCATCGAGGAGTATTTCGATATGCCTGGCTCCATCGACATCAAGATGGGCACGCTGAGCAAGACGATCCCGGGCGTGGGCGGCTACATCGCAGCCGATGAAGAGATGATCACATTCCTCAAACACACAGCTCGGGCGTTCATCTTCTCGGCAGCGCTGCCTCCCGCAGTTGTCGCCGCCTGCAAGGCGGGCTTCGAGGTCATCGAACGGGAGGGCGTGGAGCGCAATCGAATCCTCGACCGCAATGTCAAGCACTTCATCGGCGGATTGCAGGAACGCGGCTTTGACACCGGCGTCAGCGTCACCCCCATCGTCCCCATTATGACTTACAGCGACGACAAAGCGCTGATGATGACCAAATACTGTCAGGAGAACGGCGTCTTCGTTTTGCCCGTGCTGCCGCCCGCGGTGCCCCCGGGCAAGAGCCGTTTGCGCGCCAACGTTACGGCGGCCCACACCATCGAAGACATCGACTTCGCACTGGATGTGTTCGAGGCCGCAGGCAAATTTGCGGGAGTCATCTAACCCAACAACCCCCGAAAAATCGAGGGGCGCAGTCGTTGCGCCCCTTTTTCTTTGCACGAGACGCGGGCTCAAGGGGTTTTCTGGGAGAGAGGGGCTCCTCCGAGGCGTGTCAGGATACTTGGTGAGGAGATCGGATCAGTGTAGAATTCGGGAATTCATCTCTCAACAAGGAACAGTCACCACAAGCGATTGCTCACCACATAACGAACGAAAATGGAACGCAGAAACATCTGATGCTCACAGATTTTCGCAGATTGTTTTGATTTTATCTGTTTTTATCTGCGTAGATCAGCTTTTTCTGCGTCATCAGCGTTCTATTTACGGAACAGTCCGACGGCGGGCACGCCCGCGCCGATACCGACGAAAATGAGTGCGTTGTCGCTCAGAGGAGGTTACGTTTCATCTTGGAATAGCTATAATGTATGTTGACGGCTGGTCGAGAGGTCGGTAATCGCCTGGCGTCGCGAACCTGGAAAGCAGTCGGACCAGGATGCTCTGAGGCGCCGATACCTGTTGCTGCGAGCACGCATAGCAGACTCTCGTCTGCAAGAGCATCCTGACCAGTCGAGCAGTCTCA
>JALXAF010000087.1 GCA_026992375.1 Anaerolineae bacterium | reverse complement strand
CGCGATGCGCGGCCCAGCGGCCCAGGATGCCCGCCTTGCCCAAATGCGTGTGGACAATGGTGTATTTCCGTTCCCGAAACAGCTTCTCCAGCGCCCGCGCGGCCCGCCAGTCCTTCAGGGGATGGAGAGAGCGGATCATGTCGGGGATTTGAATCCAGTTCACCCCCGCACCCTCGGCCCGCCAGCGGTCTGCGCTGGCCCCGACGACCAGGTCCACCTCGAA
The DNA here is from genome assembly GCA_026992375.1 of Anaerolineae bacterium. GTDB lineage: Bacteria > Chloroflexota > Anaerolineae > J102 > J102 > M2005. The sequence goes on along the minus strand of JALXAF010000087.1, from coordinate 2,168 downwards.
CCGAGATTTATCCAGCCCGGCGCAGGTCATGATGGTGTTCTTGGCGCCGCCCGCGCCATGAAAGCGGGTGATGACGTGGGCGACGCGGATTTTTGGGGAAGAGACGGGGGACATGGGGGGGAACAGTGATTAGTAATCCGTGAAAAAGTAATCAGTGAAAGGTCGAATTGGCGCGGGAAGCCAACGCCGTGAGGCGTGAAAACGTGAAGCGTGAGGGCTTTACGCATCACGCATTACGTTCCACGCACCTCATCAGCTCAGCCAACGCGGTCTTCATCGATTTTAGTGGTTTCCAACAAGGCCTCTGTCAACGCATCCACGAATCGGTCGAGGGAGAAGTGGGCCAGGGCGTAGGCCCGGGCGGCTTCGCCCATGCGCTTGCGCAGGACGTCATCGGCCAGCAAACGGGCCAGCCGGTCGGTGAGGGCGTCCAGGTCGTCGACGGGAACCACGAAGCCGGTTTCGCCGTCGATGGTGGATTCGGTGTGTCCGCCGCTGGCGCTGCGCACCGCAGGAACGCCCGCGGCCGCAGCTTCGATGACGGCCAGGCCGAATCCCTCGATGCGGCTGGGCAGCACCAGGATGTCGATGGTACGATAGAACGCTGGCATATCGGCCAGCCACCCAAGAGCATGAAACCGCCCCGCCTCGATGAGCGGCTGAGCTCGGGCCAAAATCTCCCGCCGAAAATCCGTGTGGGCCGTGGGCGCATCGCCAGCCAGGATGAAATGCGCCCGGGGATGGAAGCGGGTCAGGCGCAGCGCGGCCTCCACGAACAGGTCCACGCCCTTGCGAGGGGTGACGCTGCCCGCCAGACCAATGACCGGCGCGTCGGGCGGAATCTCTAGCGCCCGGCGCATGTCTGGGCCCGGGCCGCTGAATTCATCCAGGGGAACGCCGTTGGGCGCATAACCGAGGCGACCGGCGTAAGCGGGATGACGCTGCTGGAAAGCCTGTTGCACATCTCGCGAACAACAGGCAGCCGAGGTGATCAAGCGCATGGCCAGCTTGTCCATACGCCCGTGATCCCTATCCTGCTTGATGTGCCAAAAAAGCGGCTTACGGGCCAGATGAGCGCCCGGCCCCAGGGTGAGCACGGCCCGACGATTGTTGGCGTAAACGACGTCTGCCTGGATGCGCCGCAGCCATCGGGCCAGTTTTAGGCTCCAGGGCGTCAACAAAGCGGATTGTCGTATTCTATCCCAAACTGAGCCCTGGAGCAAAGCGCCGCCGGTCTGCGCCAATTCGGCGGGAAGCGGCATGATCTGCAAAGGCAATCCCAACGCCCGCACCCGTTCGGTGAATGCGCCTTCCATGGGAGCCAGCACCACGGGCCTCAACCGGGCCGGATCGTACGAGGCGAAAAAGCGCAGAATATCCAGTTGACCGCCGTAAAGATGTCGGGGAGAAGATTGGTAGAAAACAATGGTGGGGGAAGAGGGCATGCGGGAAATGCGTTTCCTTCGGGGCAGGCGCACCTCGCCTCGTGCATCGCCCCCGAAGGATGCGATGGCCCGGGCGAATGTCAAGCTCATTGATATTTTCGGGGACATCGAATCTTTCGCCGATGAACGCCAATGGTTTTATAATCCATGCCATGACGAAACGCAAATCTTCCCGCCCGCATAAACGCACAGCTCACATTTTTCTCTCTCCCCGGCTGAAGGCCCAAATCCGCCAGGGACATCCCTGGGTGTATCGAGACGCAATCGAACGCGCGCCGGCGGGCTTGCCCTCGGGGGCGTGGGTGCGGGTGCAAAGCGCCAATCGGCAGGCGGTGGGGCTGTGGGATGCGTCGGGGGCCATCGCAGTGCGCCTCTTCAGCGCCGCCACCATCCCGGACGCGGCCTGGGTGAAGACTCGGGTGCGCGAGGCCTGGGAGCGACGGGCCTTTCTGCGCTCACCCGCATCCTCAACCTCCGCCTATCGCTGGCTCTACGGCGAGAGCGACGGCCTGCCCGGCATCGTGGTGGATTTGTACGGCGATGGGGAGGATCGGCGCTGGGCCGTCATCAAAAGCTATTCGGCCAGTCTGGAGCGGGTGCGAAAATGGGTAGTGGACGCTCTGCCATCCTTCACACCCCTCACCGGCGTGGTGGATCGCTCGGGCGAGGGGTGGGCCATGCTGGCCGGCGCGCCGCCACCCGATGAGATCATCATCCGCGAAA
>JALXAF010000086.1 GCA_026992375.1 Anaerolineae bacterium | reverse complement strand
ACGCTGAGGAGATGCACCAGGGTGGTCAGCGCTGCTGGATCGTAGTTGAGCCGGAAGCGGAAGCGATCCCAGTGTTCGCCGCCCGCGGGGATCATCAGGCCCCACTGCAATGTGGTTGGATGCGCGGCCACGAAAAGATGCGCTTGCGGCCGCCGCGGGGGAAATTGATATTGGGCGCGGCGGGCGATGTGGATGCTATTGGAGCCGGGAACGCCCCAGGTTTCGTAATGACGCCCGAACACCGTGCGCAGCCCCCGACGCAGCTCGCCTCCCAACGCCCGACGGTGCCGCCAGTGCGTGCCGCGCACGGTCGTGCTAAAATCTTTCTCTCGAAAACCGGTGAAGGAGTCCATGCTTTCTCCCGAAAACAAAGGGGCGGGCGATTTTCGATTAGTTTAGCACAGCAAGGAGGCTTCGACAACGGGCGGGAAAAAGGGGCTCAGCAATTTCAAATTTGGCGTGGCGACAAGCCCCCCTCCCGGCCTCCCCCCGCTTCGGCTGACGCCTTGCAGGGGGAGGAGCTCTTCGGTTTGCCAATTTTCGTGGTGGAGGGACGGGGTGGGGGCAAAAAAAGAGGCCGGGAGGAGTGAAATCGCTTCCTTGCCTCTTGCGGATTCTAAATTTGGAATTGCTGAAAAGGGGCTCAGCGCACCGGGATCACCATCTCGTAGGGGAAATCGGAAAGGTTGATGATCTCGCCCTTTTCATCGAAGGCGATGGTGTCTTCGATGCGGACGCCCCAGCCGTCATCGGGGTAATACAGGCCCGGCTCCACCGAGACCACATGCCCGGGCTTCAGCAGCGTCTGCCGCCCAAAGGTGCTCAACCGCGGGTTTTCGTGGATATCCAATCCCACGCCATGTCCCAGGCTGTGGATGTAGCCCACTGTGGTTTGCGGATCGGAGCAGATGGTGGGGTAATTCATCATCTCGAACAGATCGCAAGTCATCTGCTGATATTTGCCGCCAGGTTCGCCCACGCGGATATCGGCCATGACCTCATCGAAGACGCGCTTGACATCCAGCCATTTTTCGGCCAGCTCATCGGGAGCGTAGCCCAGGAAGAAGGTGCGGGTGATGTCGTGGAAGTAGCCCGTGGCCCGATCTCGCGGGAAGATATCGAAGATAATGGTCTGGCCCAGTTGCAAGGGAGCCTCATAATTCCCCGCGTTGTGAGGCACGCCCGCATCGCGGCCCTGGCTGAAGATGTTCTCGTGCACCTCGTCCAAATTGCGCCGGGCCAGCTCCAGTCGGATGAAGGCCTTGACGTCGCCGATGGTCAGAGGTCTGCCATCCTCCGTGATCAGCGTATCGCGTCGGGTGCGGTGGCTGCTGAGAAAATCGAATGTGTTGGCGATGACCGCGGTGGCGGCTTTGCCCGCGGCCCGCATCATCTCGATCTCACGGGCGTCTTTGGTCTCTCGGGCGGAGCCAAAGAGATTGGGCGGGATTTCGCCCATCACCTGGATGTCGGGCAGCGCTTCATCCAGCGCCGAGAGAAAGCGCCAGGCAAAGCCCATGTCGCTCATGCCATAAAATCCCACCCGGCCGCGCACGCCATACGCGGTGAAAATATCCCGCCACATGGCCACCCGGGCCGCCAGTGGATCATTCCCTGTTTCTTTGAGATAACGGCTGAAGGGGAAATCGCTCCACAGCCGGACGGGATAGCCCGTAGCCTGGGCGTTCTCGCGCTCCAGCACCGAAGAGAAGAGTGCGGCGTCGCCCGCTCGCGTCTGCAAAAACAACGCTCCTTCGAGATGCGCACCGCCGGTGAGATAGGCCAGATCGCTACTGGCGTCGGTGCTGCCATAGACCACGATGGCGTCCAGATCGCGGTCGATCATCAATTGCGGAATGTCGGATTTCATAATGATTTTCCTGAGTGAATGGGGCGTCACGGAACATTTTACACCCGATGCCCGTCTTTTTGATAGAATGTCAAAATCCTTTGGGTGCGTCCCATTTCGGTTGGAAGCGTTTGCCACGTCCTCCCGGCGATGAAGTCGCCGGGCTACAAAACAGCGCCGGATAAATCCGGCTAGTCCCGCAGGGGCGCTGTTTCTAGCCGGGGGACTTCATCCCCCGGCGCTGGCGGCGGGCGCGAAGCGCCCCGTTAATGAATGGATTATTTTAACTTTCCAACTCATTTGGGACACACCCAAATCCTTTCACCATCTCTGGAGACGATCATGCGTTACATCCTCTTATTACTTCTCATCGGAATCTTGCTCGTCGCACTGCTGGCCGCCTGCGTGCCCCGCCCGCCCCTGGTCGCCACGCCCACCATCGATAGCGCAAAACTGGCCAACCCCGCCTCGGAATACTGCATCCAGCAGGGGCACAAGTTGGAGATGCGCAAGGACGCCCAGGGGAATGAGTATGGCGTTTGCATATTCGAGGATGGCAGTGAATGCGATGAGTGGGCTTTCTTTCGCGGCGAATGCGGCATGGATAAGGAAAACAAGCTGAGTTTGAACGTGGTGCAGGCGGCCGGATTGGATCGCACCGTTCAGATCGATGTGCTCGCGCCCAAAACGTCCTCGGTGGACCCGGACGCTTCGCGTGAACCCCGGCAGCCGGGCATGGAGACGCTCTTCTCTGTCACCGATCCGAAGGCGATTCAGGCGCTGGTAGCGCCGCTGGACGCCGCGCTGCCTATGGTTCCGCCCCTGCGCTGCCCCGCCTCCTACGCATTGCAATTTCATCTCGAAAACGGCGATGTGCAAACGTTCAATCTGGGGCTGTGCGGACTGTATGGCAAGCAAAGCTACTGGCAGGGGATGACCATTCGCCCGCCTGAGGGTTTTGTCAGGCAGTTCAACGCGCTTCTCGACGAGGCGGGCATCCCGCACTGACGCGCCCCGGCGGGCGTTGGCGGTGAGAATGATTGCGCCCGAACGCCCGCAGCGATTCACTGCGCGGCAAGCACGAAGCGGACCGCGTCCTCGGGATCGCTGGCCCGATAGACGCCGTCGATCTCCCATGTCTGCAATCCGGCCACGCGCTGCCGCCACTTCAACGCCAGTGCGATCTCCGAAAGCGTGCCGTAGCCGCCGCCGATGGCGATGACGCCCGCGCCGGCCCGGGCGACCAGGGCGTTGCGGGCCTCGCCCAGCCCGGTGGGGATGACGATCTGCACCCAGGGATTGGCCTCGCTGTCATCTTCGCCCGGCAGCAACCCCACTGTGACCCCGCCCATCTGGTCGACGCCCTTGCAGACCGCAGCCATGACGCCGCCGCGGCCGCCGCAAACCACGCCATGCCCGCGCCGGGCCAGCAGGCGGCCCACCTCTTCAGCCAGAGCCGCTTCGGCGGGCGTGCATTCGGCGCCGCCAATGATGGAAACGAGGGGAATGCGAAAATGTTTCATGGCGAAAACGATAGCATAATCCCGTCATTCTTGACAAAAGGGACATCAGGGAGGGAAAACGAGATCGGTTCTGGCGTTCCTGTCCGAGATATGCTATAAAATCTGGGCATGGTTCAGATCGTCCATTTCCAACACACGCCACCACAGCGAGGGTGATTATGAGTATGAAAGATTTGCAGAAAGTCAATGGTATTGGGCCAAAATACGCCCAAATGCTCTTCGATGCAGGCGTTATGACGCTGGAAGATCTGGCCTCCAGCACGCCGGAGCAGTTGGCCGAGATCATCCAGGCCCGCAGAGGGCCGGCCCGCTATGATGACTGGATTCAGCAGGCCCGGGCGCTGACCGCTCCGCAGGCCGAGGAGGCGGTGGAAGGCGTTGCCGCGGGCGAGGACGCGGCGCAGGCGGAAGAAGTGCGGGCCGAGCTCAAAGACCTGGTGACGGAACTCAATGAGCTGGCCGTGCAACTGAAGCAGATCGAACCGCATTTTCAGCCGCCGCCCTACACGCCGCTGCGCATGAAGCAAGTCCTCGCCGAAAATCTGGATCGCTTCACGCCTGAGACGGTCAAGAGCCTGCAAGAGAGCCTGGAAGGAGCCAGCATCGAGGATTTCAAGGATATCGAGACCTGGAAAGGCGTCTGGTTCACCATCAACTACCTGATCAAGCTGGAAGCCACCGAGCGCAGCCATGCGCTGACGGAGCGCCTCTCGCATCTTCCGGGCGTCAGCACCCTGGCGGACCTGAAGGAGATGTTGAAGGACACGCCCCCCGAGGAATTCCTGAATCCGGAAACCTGGAAAGGCGTCTGGTTTTTGGTCAACTACGAAATGCGCCAGGCCGCGGGCGGTCTGAAAAAGCGTCTCAAAAGGGAGGACGAGACGGCGGGCGAAGAGGCGTAGGCGGCATTTCTGGCAGTCCGACACAAAATTATGTCTTGACATTCCGTATCGAGGCCTTTTGTCTTCGACATCAAACGTAAAACGTCAAATCCTTCGTCTACGCTCAGGGCGGCAGGCTGTCATGGCGGAAATCCTATTGCCGATAGCGACTTGACGTTTGACGCTATCGGGCGAAGATTTCGGTGGAGAAAAGATTTGCCGCCGAATTTGCGTCAGGTCGCTGGCTGGCGCTTTATCATCCCGGCAGAAGCCGCCTGAAGCGCTTGCCCAGCGCCGCCATCATCATCCGATCGTCCTCATTCCATCCCATCAACATCAACGCCCCCGCATAGATGGCGGTGACAAGCACCGAGGATGCGGTCAGCGCGGCCAGCCCCGAAACGGGCAGCCACAGCGACCATAGCCAGCCGCCCGCCAGCGCGGGCGCAGCCGCGATGAATGGCCGCAATGTGTAGCGATTGTAGGGATGGATGCGCAACAAATGCCAGACCTCGCCCAGATTGACCAGATTGACCAGCACGAGACTGAGCATGCCCGCGACAGCCGCGCCTGTCACGCCAAAGGCCTGGATCAGGATGAAATCCAAAGTCAGCGCCACGCCCAACGTCAGCAACGAATTGAACATCACCAGCCCCGAATGGCCCGACATGAGCAGCATGATGCCCACGGCCCCGGTGCTGAACTTGACTAGCGTCCCCAGGCTGAGAATGCGCAGCGCCAGCGCTCCCGACGCGAAATCCTTGCCGAACAGGCCAATGAGTTGGTGTGGATAGAGCATCTGCACCAGGAAGATGGGCATGGCCACGATGATCACCCAGCGCGTCACCAGTTTGAACAGCGCCGCCAATTGCTCGATTTCGCCGCGATGGTGCAGATCGGCGATGACGGGTGCGAAAATGGCGTTGAACGCGGTTAGCACAATCATCGAAAGCCCCGCCAGACGCAACGCCGCGTTGTAAATGCCCGATGAATTCGCCTGGTTGAAAATGCCCAGTACCATGATCTCGGTGCGACCGTTGAGGTACACCAGCACGCTGGAAAGCAGCAAAGGCAGCGAGTATTTCAGGAGCTCGGACATCAATCCGGGCTCCCATTTTGTTTCCCGGGGCATCTTTCTGGCCAAACGCCACAGAAAATACACCGCCAGAATGCCGCCCAAAATCTGGGATGAGGCGAAACCGAGTGCGGGAGGCAGCGCACTGACGCCCAGGATGAAGATCAGCGCCAGCGTCACCAACAGCTTGGTAGTGGGCAGAATGAAGTTTGGGATCAGCGCCCGGTAACGCAGGGTGCGAAAGGCCTGGGTGCCGGCAATGCCGATGGCGGTCATCGTCATTGCCGGCAGGGCCAACGCGAAAATGGGGAAGAGGCGCAGCAACGCGGTCTTATCGCGCCAGCCGAACGAATTCAGAAAAAAGCCGGGGAAGAATATGAGGATGGCGGCTGTAAACAGACTCACCAGCAGGCCGATGCCCAGGGATATCCAGATGACCTGCCACACAGCCGCGCCCTCCCGTTCTCGTCGTTTGATGCTCACATAGCGCAGGCTGCCGCGATCCAGCCCCACCACTGAAAGTCGCGCCAGCAAAGTGACCGCAGTTACTCCCAGTGTGTAGAGTCCGAAGGATTCCGCTCCGATCTTGCGGGCCACCAGGACGCCAAACAGGAAGTTGATGAAGTAGAGATAGATGTTGCCTCCCAGTCCCAGGCCCGCACCGCGGGCGATCTGCCCGATCTCCTGCTGGATGCTTTCGGGGGCGATCTCCTGATCGCGTTGATGCGATTCTCTGGACATTGCTTCCAATCTGGCTCGACGCTGAATCGGCGCGAAACGCCGCACAGCCGCGCTCAGGCGAGATAGGGGCCAACGCGGTTGTGCAGCCGACCGATGGATTCGATCTCGATGACGATCTCATCGCCCGGTTTCAGGAAGACAGGCGGATCGCGGAAGACCCCCACCCCGCCGGGCGTGCCCGTGGTGATGATGTCGCCCGGCTCCAGGGTGAACGCGTGGGAGCAAAAAGCGATCAGCTTGGGCACGGTGTGGATGAGCTGGTCGGTGTTGCTTTCCTGCCGCAGTTCGCCATTCACCCAACAGCGAATGTCCAGCGTGTGCGGGTCGGGCAGCTCATCAGCAGTGACCATGACCGGCCCCATAGGGGCGAAGGTGTCCAGGCTCTTGCCCCGCACCCACTGCCTGTCGGCCCGCTGCAAATCCCGGGCGGTGATATCGTTGAGACAGGTGTAACCGGCCACATAGTCGTAAGCGTCCTCCTCCTGCACCCGGTAGGCCTGTTTGCCGATGACCACCGCTAGTTCGGCCTCGTAATCCACCATCTGGGTCAGATTTGGGTCCCAGCGGATTTCTCCGCCCTGATGGTTGACCGCGGTGGAGAATTTGGTGAAGATGGTGGGGCGTTCGGGCGGCGTTTTGCCTTGCTCCAGACAATGATCCAGATAGTTCAGACCAATGGCGATGATCTTGCCGGGCTTGAGGATGGGCGAGAGGGAGGTGATATCGGTGAGGGGGATGAGATGGGCGGCCGCCGCGGCCTCGCTGGCGTGTTCCATACCCGACTCGATAAGCGCCCTGACATCCCGCCAGGGCAGCGGTGCGACGCCCTCTTCCATGAGCACGCCCGCCATGATGTCACCCTTATGCTGAAAGGTCAGTAAACGCATCGTCAATTTCCTTGAGAGAGAAAGGTCATCCAGCATCCCGACACAAAATTCCAGATGCCTTGATGTTTCCGCATCGAGGCCTTTTGCCAGCGGCATCAAATGTAAAACGTCAAACGTCATGGAGGAAATCCCGTTGCCGATAGCGATTTGACGTTTGACGCTTTCGGGCAAAGATTTCCGGTGGAGAAAGACCCGCCGATGAATTTTGAATTTGTGTCAGGTTGCTAGAAATGTCATTACTTCGTCTGGATCTGGTTGGTGGGGAGGGTTTCCGCGTTTCGTTGGGCTGAAGTCCCAGGCGTAATCCTGGATGCCGAAACCATAGGCCAGTAATTCGGGCGCAACGCGCACCTCGGGCAGCCGGAAGACGCCCGTTGCGCCCGCCAGACGCAGCGCTAGCATCAGGCCCGGATGCAGTTCGCTGGCGGGGATAGGCAGCAGCCAGGGGCGTCCTCGGGTGAATCGGGCCGTCATCGCCTGGCGATAGCGCTGCACCTGCACCCATTGCGGCGAATCGGGCGTGAGCATGATTAGCAAGGGATGGGCGTTGGCAATGCGTTGAAAGCCGTATAGCTCGATCATCTCCCGCACGTGAATCTGGCCCGGCGCGGAGGCTTTTTTCAGGGAAGCGAAGGTGAGAAATGCACGGGAAAATCGCGGGGCCAACAACCGGGTGGCCACGCCCGCCGCGCCCATAGCGATGCCGACGCCCGGCGCTCCCGCCCGCGACAGCCACGCCGCAGGGAGCAACGCGTCATCTTCGTTTCGGGCCATGCCCACCAGCTTAACGACGCCAGCGCCCAGCCCTCGCATTTTCATTTCCAGAGCGGCCCAATCCCCCAACATGCCCCCAAAATCGTGCTGCGAGCCGATGATCTTGTCGGGCTCGGGGATGGCGTCCGCCAGCAGGGGCAGCGTCTCCATCTCGATGTCCACCAGATGCCCTGTCTCCAGCCCCTGTCGCAATATCCGAAGCCGTTCCACTTCTGTCCCCTCAAATCCGCCTCCCTGAGATTGGGAGCGGCAGGTGAAGATGGCGGGGATGGGCGTTTGCGCGGCAAGAAGCGCCACATCCGGGCTGCGCATCATGTCCAGGCGATATTCGACCAGGGAGACCGCGGGCGGTAGCGAGCGGGCTTGCTCCAGCGCCCGGGCGGGGGTTTCGGCGACGATTGCAACGG
>JALXAF010000085.1 GCA_026992375.1 Anaerolineae bacterium | reverse complement strand
CCCTCCAGCAGCACCTGCACGCTGACGCCGGCCCGGGCCCGTTGCGCCAGAGTGTCCACCAGGCCGGGATGGGTGAGTTCGTAGGTTTCGAGGGTGATGGTGGTCTGGGCCGAGGCGAAGAGGTCTCGGATGGCCGCGAATGCGTTGTCGGGCGCGACCAGGATGCGGGCGCTTTGCGGCTGCGACCATGCGACCCGGGCCGGGCGGGCCAGACGGCGGATGTCCCAGCCCGGATAGGCGGTGCGACGCCCCAGGATGGGGTCACGGTTGCCCTGGGCCCAGTCTGCGGCTGTGTCGCTATCGGGCAGTGCGGGTAGCAGCGTGACCGGGCCGAACAGGCGGTAGTAGACCTGGCCTTCGCTGGCGAAGCTGTTGCTGGGCTGATAGGGTCGCAGTGCGTCGCCCGACCAGCCGTCGATGGTCACATCCCCGTCTTCGTACACGATGGCGTCGGCCAGGATGTGGCCCGGCGCGAAGAGCTGTATCTGGCCGCCGGCGTTGTTGAAGTTGGAGAGGGAGCCGATGGCGTTGGGGATGGCGGGGTCGGTGTCGCCGTGATATTCGCAGTCGGGCTTGCGCGCCCAGATAGCTTCGAAGGCCGCGGCTTCTCGCACACACCACGCCATCTGGCCCGGCTGCAGCAGCAGGTCGGGTAAAACGATAGAGGCGACGCCGTCGTCCACGCGCCATCCGCCCAGAAACAGGGTGGTTTCCCCCACGTTCTGGAGGGCGAAGCCCTCATCCGCGTCCTGCAGGGCCAGACCGTCGGGGACGAAGCGGACGAGGAGGGCCTGGTTGCTTTCGGCCTGCCGCCAGGCGCAAGCGGTCATGGGCAGATAAAGCTGCGGCGGCGCGGGCGTGGCTGCAAGGATTGGCGTCAGGCCTGCGGCCAGCCAACTCCCAGCAATGAATAGGACGAGGAGGAACAGGGCGGATAAAAAGCATTTTTTCACAAGATCACCGCCCGATGACAGAGATGCGCTGGACGGTGGCGAACAGGGCCTGCAGACGGGGAACCTGCTCCCGCATCTCGTCTGCGGTGAAGGTGGCTTCCCAGAAAGGCCCGACGCCGCCGCATTCCAGGGAGATGACCCAGGGAATGCGCCAGGCGCCCGAGCGCAGTTGTCTGGCGGCCCAGGCCATGACATGCCAGTCATCCTCGGTCAAGGGCAGATGATCGGCCATTCCCTGGGGCAGCCAGGCCCCGTCCGGGCCGATGTAGTTTTCGATGGTCTCGCGGCTGAGGCCACTGGCTTCGGCCCGTTGCATCCAGTACGCATCCACCACCTGCATGCCGGTGATGTGAATCTCGCGAATAGCGTGCACGGGCAGCCGGGCGATGTAATCCCGATAATCCTCATCCAGGCGCATGGCCGCGATGCGGGCGTGGGAGATATCGAAGAGGAAGCCGCAGCCGGTGGCCTCGACCACCTGGGACGCGGTCTCGGCCTCGTAGGCGGGATAGAGGGGGTCGGGTCCCAGGTTGAAGCCGTTTTCCACGATGACCATTTCTTTGCCAAACCGGGCGACGACGGCCTCCACGTCTTTGATCAAGTTCTCGATGGTGCGCTCCCGATGGAAGGGATCAGCGGAGTCGTCACCCAGGCCGAAACGGGCCCGAGGCGCGTGCAGATGCAGGTTGATGTAGGGCGTGCCGGTGGCGGCCAGCAATTTCTCGAATTTGGCCCAATCCGCAGGCTGTTTGGTCTCGCCGTCGATGGCGTCGCCGATGCCCGCGCCCACGCCCAGGGGAAAGTGGATGTACAGGGGGTAATGGTCTTTGTAGTGGGAGATGAGATGGGGCCAGGCCGGGCATTTGAAGACGTCGGGCGCAATGACGCCTTCTTCATAGAGACGGATGGCGGGCTTGGAGATGTTGAGTCCGAATTTCATGATGGTGACGATGTCCTTGCGATGGGTTTGCGGTAGATGCCGAAGCGAAGATATTTTCCGGCCACGGGCTGGCGCAGCAGTTCGGGCGTGGGCTCGAAGCCCAATGATCGCCAAAAGCGCACCGATTCGGTGGCCTTGAGGGGGATTGCGGTGCGGATTTCGGTCATGTCGGTGGCGATGCGCAGCCACTCCTCCAGGATGCGCACGGCCCAGCGCCCGATCTCATCCCTAGGCCCGGGCGTTTCGTCCTGCAAAATCAGCGCGCCCAGCCACAGCACGCCCTGGATGGGGTGATGAAAGCGAAAGTCCAGCGAGCCGATGATCTGCTCGTCCTGCCACCAGATAGCCATGATGGCCCGGTCGTCGCTTTCTAGCAACTGGTTGTAATCGTTGGCTGCCTGGATGGGGGGCGCGGGCTGGCCGGTGAAGGTGACGAAGTAGCCGGGGCTGGCCTCGTACATGGCTTGCAGGTCGGCCAGCATCTCGGTGGTGATAGGTTTGAGCAGGATGGGGGG